>CAZGYZ010000436.1:0-2087 GCA_964530675.1 uncultured Nitrospira sp.
CCGACTTCACGCAAGTCGAGGATCGCGACGTGATTCAGTATCTCAATCTGGCCGACGAGGCGATGCTCGAACGCACGCCCTCATCGCCTGCCTCATAGGATGGCTTGTCACAAGAAAGGTGTGCCGCAACATGTCCACACATTCCAAAATCCCATCCGGGTTGGGCGCTCGCAGAGACAAAACGTATCAAGAGGACGAACACGACACCTATAAACTGCAGGGAAAGCTCAAGGAGCCTACAGCCTGTCCACGATGCGCTGCAGTCTTTCACAAAGGGCGGTGGACCTGGGAAGCGAAACCGGCAGGTGCGCACGAGACCCTCTGTCCGGCTTGTCACCGGATCCACGATAAGTACCCCAAGGGCCTCGTCACAATCAAAGGACCGTTCAAAGATACCCAAGAGGAACAGCTGATCGGCATCGTCAAAAATACGGAAGAGAAGGAGAAAAAGGAACACCCGCTCTCCCGAATCATGGCGATTGAATCACGCCCTGAGGGCTTGGTCATTTCGACGACCGATACCCATCTGCCCAGGCGAATCGGCGAAGGCCTGAAACAGGCCTACCATGGGGAGCTACAGTTACATTACGATCAGGATGAACAATTCATACGGGTCACATGGACCAACTGAATCCTGATCTCAGCCTTTGAGGAGAAGAATAATGTGGTCCTGCCCCACTCGATGGATACTTGTCGCAATAGCAACAGTCAGCCTGGTGACCGGAACGACGGGAGAGGCGGCGACGTCTATTCCGCAGAGCGCAGTCGTGGAGGTGGATCAGCCTACCGTCAATCAGATCTTAGATGTGTTTCACAAGGCTGAAGCAGCCATCGCGGTGGGAAATCTTGACGGCGTCATGGCACTCTATGCAACCCAGTACAACTATCATGGGTTGAAACAGGCGGATATTCGTAAGATCTGGTCCAACCTATTCGAGGAATACCGTGATATCAGCGAGGTGCATTTCTTTTCAAAGATCGCCAAGGTGGGATCGGGCTCCAACGCCATCATCGAAGTGACCTGCACGGGGAACTTGTCCGGTCTCTCAAAGACCAGCGGCCTCCGGATCCCGATTGACAGCTGGTACGAAGAAGTGCATTTTCTCACGCTTGAGGGCGGCCTCTGGCGCATTCGTGGAAATGCCGGCGAAATGCCACGGGTCTTGCCGTTCGGCACGGCGCCACACCCGTTATTCTGAATCAGGGGAGGCAGTAATGAGAATCCTAGCAGGCGTGGATTGGTCGGATGATGCCTTTGCAGCCGTGGAACAGATTGGGTTGCTCTATCGGCCGGACGAAGTCGTTCTCGTACATGGCGTGGATCTTGGCATGTTCCAGTCTCCCATCGTGGCCGGGGCAGTCAATCTGCAAGGGTACGATGAATTCCGCCAGGCTTTAATAGATGCCGGTCTCAAGGCCATTGAACGCTGCCGCATTCTGCTGCCGGCAGAGACTCCCTCCATCCGATCGATGTGCGAAGTCCAACACCCGGCTGCCTTCATTCTCGACAGCGCCGCCGCAGTCAAGGCCGACCTCATCGTTGTCGGCACACACGATCACAACCGGTTGACGGAAATGTTTGCCGGCAGCGTTTCACACCGCATCCTGCTCCATTCCACGGTGCCGACCTTGATCGTGAAAGGAAAGGCGCGACCCGCCACCCGCGTCCTCCTGGCAGTGGAAGGCATCGAGGATGCGACCCGCCTGCACAAGTGGCTGACCTTGCACCCCTTCAAGAACCCCGTCGCGGTCACCATCCTCTCGGTCGTCCCCTCGATCTATATGGTTGAACCACATCTGATGGTGGGATTCGATGCCTGGTCTGAGGAACAGAAGCGGCATGCAGAACAGGTCGTAGCCGAAACAGCCAAGGCGCTGGCCGGCCCACACTTCACAGTGTCTACCATGGTCCGCCAGGGTGATCCTATGGTTGTTGTGTGCGAAGAAGGTAAAAACCACGACCTCATCGTGGTCGGCTCTCATGGGCGAAAGGGATTTGAACGATTCCTACTGGGCAGCGTGTCGCACGGGATCGTGCATCGGGCCAATACTTCCGTCCTTGTTGTCCGTTGAGAACAGGTAACTAG
>CAZGYZ010000437.1:0-2087 GCA_964530675.1 uncultured Nitrospira sp.
ACCTTGCTGAGGCGACAAATTCTCTCAACTGGACACATCAGAAGCCGAATACGAAGAACATGAAAAGTGAAACGTAAGGCGTGAGAGGTTTCAGGGAAAGTCTATCCCTCGTCTCTATATTTCACGTTTCACCTTTCACGGCTCGCTCTGAGCCGAGGCTCGGTAGGTGAAATAGAGTGCGATGCTTCCTATCAGAGCGATGATCAGGCTTGCGGTAAATATGGTGGTAAAGCTCAGCGGGTCGATGTAGCGGTGGTACAGGAGAGGCAGTAGAATGGATGAGGCCACGGCCAGAGCGAGGCCCAGCATGTGACGCTTCAGATAGATCGGTTCGCCTGGCTTACGCCTCATGTCCGACGAGTTCCCTCAGATATTTCCTCCACGTTCTTCTTCGGCTACTTCCTTAGAGGGCTGGCTAGACCTTCCGACTCTCCCACTTTACCCTAAGGGGAACGGCCAAGGCTGTCCTTTACTGCGCGCATCGAACGCGCACTTTCTGAATGTGTGCGTTCTGCGAGCAAGAAGGGCACCTGGCCGCTCCTTCCCCTTTCTATTTTATGAGGAACGGTTTCGAGTTTTCTCCCGAGGCGGTGGTGACGGATAGGAGGACCAGGCCTTTCTTTCCGCCACTTGGCACGGTCGTGGTGATGCTGTCATTGGTCTGGTGAAACTGAGCTGGGTGGCCAGGACCGAAGGAGACACCCCGTAAACAGGCCGTTGTACCAAAGCTACTCCCAGTGATGGTGACTTTATCTCCGGCTTTTCCTTCGTCAGGGGTGACTTTGTCGAGTTTCGGTGCTTCACCGAAGCAACCCTGGGTTTTTCCCGCAGTTTCTTCCGTGGCGGATTTTTGAGCGGTTGTTTTTGGGGCAGGTGCGCTTATCCGCATCTGGGCCGACTTTTTCGCTGCCTTTTCTTTCGCGACTGGTTCGGCTGCCCAGGTGCTGGTTTGGCTGATCGCGACCAGGCTGAGTGCCAACACTCCGATTGCCACCGTGATTCTGGAACCTGTTGCTGAATACATGGCCCGCCTCCAATTTATGAGCACACAGACGTCTTATCGATCACCGGTCTCGAAGCCGGTTAAATCAATCTTCGATCGTCGAGATATCGCCAAGGTCTTGCCCGAGTTCTTTCGCTTTGAGCACCCGCCGCATAATTTTTCCGGACCGGGTTTTGGGGAGCGAGGGTACGATGTCGATTTCTGACGGCACAGCGATTTTCCCCAACTCCTTCAGTACTTGATCCTTGATCGACTGGATCAGAGCCGGGCTACCCACTTCCCCCTGTTTCAAGATGACGAAGGCCTTTATGGATTCGCCCACGAGCTTGTGGGGTTTGCCAATCACCGCCGCTTCTGCCACGGCATGGTGGCTGACCAGCGCACTTTCCACTTCGGCGGTGCCGAGCCGGTTGCCGGCCACTTTGATCACGTCATCAGCGCGGCCCATAAACCACATGTAGCCGTCTTCATCTTTGTGGCAGATGTCTCCAGCGGTATAGCAGTTTGGGATCGTGTTCCAATAGGTCTTGTAGCGTTCCGGGTCTTTATAGATGGTTCGCATCATCGAGGGCCAGGGCTTTCGAATGACGGCAAGGCCGCCGGCGTTGGCGGGGAGGCTGTTGCCTTGGCTGTCGACGACATCGGCTTCGATACCGAGGAACGGCCTGGTGGCGGAGCCCGGCTTCAAGGGGACGGACGGCAGGGGGGTAATCAGGATGGACCCTGTTTCGGTCTGCCACCAGGTGTCCATGATCGGTTTGTCTCCACCGGCTGCGCGATGAAACCATTCCCAGGCCTCCGGATTGATCGGTTCACCCACGCTGCCCAGGATGCGGAGGGTGGAGAGGTCGTATTTTTGGGGCCAGTCTTCTCCGTAGCGCATGAGAAGGCGAATGGCGGTGGGGGTTGTATAGAAAATCGAGACCCCGTAGCGCTCAATCAAATCCCACCAGCGGCCTGGGTTTGGATAGTCCGGCTTGCCTTCAGCTGTGAGGATCGTCGCGCCGTTGAGGAGCGGACCATACACAATATAACTGTGGCCTGTGACCCAGCCTGGATCGGCGACACAGAAGTAGACATCGTC
>CAZGYZ010000438.1:0-2086 GCA_964530675.1 uncultured Nitrospira sp.
TGCGGCTGATGAAATAAGCCTACGATGCGGTTCTGCTTTTAAATTGACGAGATTCGGACGCACCCTCCAAAGATGATTGCAGGTTCAAACTAGCGCATCATCAGTTTATGTATATACATAGCCTGATGATGCAAAGTGCCGTATTTCGTGGGGCGTGAAGCAGTCAAGCAAGCGGGGTGTGCAGGGACGTCAAGATGGAAGAATTCGCGTCGGGTGGTCTTGGCACTGAGATTACAGTCCGGGAAGCCAGCATTCAGCCCAATTATTTTTACGGAACTGAAATCCACGGGTTAGTGCTACTTCGTCATCGCCGCTTCGACTCCACGAACCACCTCGTCCGAGAGCGGTGCCGTGCGGTGATGATAACGGGCGACGACCTTTCCTGAACGATCGACTAAATACTTCTGGAAATTCCATTCCACGTCTCCGGGAAACGGGCTCTGTTCTGTCAAGTAGCGGTAGAGCGGATGTTTATCGTCACCCTTCACGCTGATCTTGCTGAAGAGTGGAAACGACAGGCTGTACTTGGTGTAGCAAAAAGTTTTGATCTCTGCATTCGTCCCCGGCTCCTGTTGCCCGAAGTTGTTCGCGGGGAATGCCAATATCTCGAAGCCTTTCTGCCTATATCGTTCATGCAACTTTTCGAGGTCGGTATATTGCGGTGTATTGCCGCAGAAGCTGGCCGTGTTGACCAGCAACAGCACCTTGCCGCCGAACTGGCTCAGAGAAACCGGCTTCCCAGCAATATCGTTCAGCGTAAAGTCATAAACCATGGACGTCTATGCTGCCATGAGTATGGTCCCTTCTTCACTTGCCTGTAAGGAACCTGGCTCAAGGAAGCAGCTCAATTCACCACCGACGATCAAGCCAACTGCTACGAGCACGCCCACCAATCTATGGTACGACTTTCCCATCGAACACTTTGCGGTTAAAGCCGCTCTAAGGCATCGATGCGCGCTTCCATCGGCGGATGCGTCGCAAAGAGGCGCATGAACCCTGAGGAATTTCCGGAGATCTTCATCGTCGCGAGCGCATCCTGTCCGGAGTACTCCACCTGCGAACGGGTCACCCATCGATCGATTGCGCGAAGGGCTGAGATCATCGAATCCTTGCCGTACACCTTGGCGGAAAAGGCATCCGCGCCATACTCACGTTGACGCGAGAACCAGCAGATCAGGACAGAGGCCATGATACTGATGACAATCTGGATTACGATCGACAATCCAAAACCGAGCATCGCTTGATCGCGTTCTGCAAAAAACCGGCGCACCCACATCGCGATGTAGTAGACAAAGGTATTCATTAGCCCTGCCAGCACGGTCGTCGCGAACATGTCGCCGTTGTAGACGTGTCCCATTTCGTGAGCGAGGACGGCTCGCACTTCCTGCTCTTGTAGATTGCTCAGTAACCCAGTTGAGACAGCCACCATCGAGTTGTTCTTGCTGGGGCCGGTCGCGAAGGCGTTGGGATCGGGAGACTCGTAGACCCACACCTCAGGCATCGTAATGTGGAGCCGTTGCGCGATCTCCTGAACGGAACCGTAGATGATCTGTTCGGCTTGCGACCGAGGTTGCGTGATCTGCCGACAATCCAACATGGCTCGAGCCATCTGTTTGGAGAAGGCCAAACTGATAAAGGCGCCGCCAAAACCGAAGGCGAGAGCCCAGACTAATGAGCTGAGGTCGACCGATCCTCGCAGATCGATCCCGAACATGGGAAGAACGACATTGATCAGCACCGGCACGGTGAGCGAAAGCGTCACCATAATCAGAACGTTGGCGGCTAAAAGCAGGAATATACCTTTCATCCACTTCATCGAGATCCTCCTTCACGACTATGTACTCGCCCAGTCATTCGGATGAGTCACCAGTGAGAGTCATTATACTAACCGATTCCCCGAAATACATCTCAATCGAAACTGCGATAACAATGTGATGTAATCAATAACTCCCTAAATGCCAAGGTCAAGTCGTCCGAAGTACCTGAAACCCCTCGACAAAGTTGACCCATTCCCACCCTTCCTGTTAGAAATGGCTCATGCAGAAGGCACCTAGACGATTGCTCTACATATCGGCGATTGTCTGGT
>CAZGYZ010000439.1:0-2079 GCA_964530675.1 uncultured Nitrospira sp.
CGATTGAGCGATCTGCTTCACGATCGCAGCCGCATCGGACGGGAATTGCACGAATCTGTGCTGCAAGCACTCTATGCGATCAGCTTGACCCTCGGGCAAGCCCCTAGATTGCGTCGGGGGGCGACACAAGTTGTGGCCTGTTCCCATGAGCAGGCTACGAACCAGCTCCATACGCTCATCCAAGACATCAGGCGGATGATTCTGAGGGTGGAATCCGACAACATCGTTCCGTTTAGGCTGGTCTCCGAGTTACAGGCCCTCGCCCAGACGGTTGAGCGGGTGAGCCAGGCACGGATTCGTGTGGACATCGACCGGGCGGCGGAGGAGATTCTGACCGGCGAAGAAGCACGTGAACTCGTCACAATCGCTAGGGAAGCCTTGAACAATTGCGTCCATCACGCCCAGGCCACCAGGATCGTGATTGCCCTTCGGCCCATCGGCTCACGAGTCCGCCTGACCATTCGCGACAACGGGTCAGGTTTCGATGTCGAGCAAAGACGGGCAAAGGGCCTTGGGTTCTCGCAAATGGAAGCGCGGGCTCGGAAGATTGGTGGTCGCCTGGACATCCAATCTACGGTGGGTCAAGGCGCCTGCATCACAGCGGATATCTACCTTCAACCGATCCTCACAACGATATGAGACGCCCAATCGCTCACCGTGTCACAGGCTCATCGTCTTACGCTCCCAGTCGAGAAGTAAACGAGAGCAATAGGGTCAAGGCTATCGGCTCTCCAAAGCCGATTCCTCGTCCAGGGTTCGTCGTGTCGGCTGCCAATGTGGAAGAGGAACTCCGGCTGGCCTATGTTCGACTACGCGGCGAGGCTCGTCGGGTGCAGAGAGCTGCAGAAGAGGAGCGGCGCAGAATTGCACGGGAACTACATGACGAGTTTGGACAGGCCTTGACTGGCTTGAAGTTCGACCTGGCATGGCTCAGCACGAAGTTGATGCAATCGCCCACTCCAACCAACTGTGGGGATCTGCTGAACAAAGTCCAGGCAATGTCGGGATCGATCGATGGACTCATGGGGTCCGTTCGGGCGACAGCATCATCCCTGCGCTCCGCGATGCTGGATGATCTCGGGCTGATCCCGGCGTTGGAGAGCCTGGCCACGACATTCCAACGTCGCACGGGCGCTCGTTGCGAAATAGACGCGGCTCCTGAGTTGTTATCCATCACGCTGCCTTCCGAAGTGTCTGCCGCGCTATTTCGTATTGCGCAGGAATTACTGACGAATGTGATGCGTCACGCTGCCGCCTCGCAGGTTCACATGCGGCTGTACCAGGACGGCGTCACGGTGACGTTAGAAGTGATTGACAACGGAAAGGGGATTACCATCAAGAGGATGACCGGGCCTCATTCCTTTGGGCTTCGAGGCATGCAGGAGCGGGCCTCCCTCCTGGGCGGCCACTTTCATATCGAAGGAGAGTCCGGAGTCGGAACCAGGGCCTACGCCTCCCTGCCGGTTACGGAGTACGTCGCCCTATGATTGCGACGCAGCCGGTGAAAATCCTCGTCATCGACGATCACGAGGTTGTGCGCCGGGGTGTGAAACAGATCCTTGAGGAGAACTTCCTCCTGGTCGAAGTCGGTGAGGCCGATAGCGGGCAAAAAGGGATTGCTGCGGTGCGGCAGGAGCCGTGGGATCTGGTAATCCTGGATATCAACCTTCCCGACCAGAGTGGATTGGAGCTGCTGGGTGAGCTACACGGTACATGGCCTGGACTCCCACTGATGGTCTTGAGCCTGCATCCTGAGGAGCAATATGCCGTTCGTGTCTTCCGTGCAGGGGCCATGGCCTACCTCACCAAACAGACCGCACCGGAAGAGCTGGCCAAGGCCGTCAATCAAGTTCTGAGCGGTCGTAGATATGTCACCGCCTCCCTCGGAGAACATCTGGCCGGCAGCTTGAGCAAGAGTCCTGCCGGTCCCGTCCATCCCGCATTATCGGAGCGAGAACTTGAAGTTCTAGTATTAATAGCCCAAGGCCAGTCTCTCAAGAACATCGCGCAGTCTCTCATTCTCAGCGTCAAGACCGTCAGTACCTATCGAGGCCGTCTCCAGGATAAGCTGCAACTCAC
>CAZGYZ010000440.1:0-2077 GCA_964530675.1 uncultured Nitrospira sp.
ACAACGAGTTGATCTGCAAACTGATGCGTAAAGGTGTCCGTATCGAGGAAGTGCCCATTCGATACATCCCCCGCACCTATGGCCAAGGGAAAAAAATTACCTGGCGACACGGCATCACCATACTATGGACCATTATCAAGTGGCGCTTCTTGCCAATCCACGACTCGCATCAAGTTACATCCTCAAAAATGGCAGCCTAGCCTGCAAGGGAACATACAAATGATTAGCCACCTCTGCCTTATCATTCCCCCTTCCCTCTTTCTCCTTGATGAACGAGTATTTATGTCTCTCGGAATCTTGAAGGTTGCTGCGGTACTGGAGCGGGAAGGCATCGGCGTGGAACTGCTGGACCTGTCCGGGGTGAAAAACTATACCGAAGCCCTCACCCTCCATATCGAACAGAGCCCAACTCGATGTTTTGGATTGACAGCCACGACACCGCAAATGCCGGCTGCCACAAAGATTCAAGAAACTATCCGGCGTTTACGTCCGTCGGCGAGAATCATCCTCGGAGGCCCGCATGTAACACTGGTCTGCGCTGCGGCCAAATACGAGCGCAAACGGAGCATCCTCGGACGCGCATCGAGAGCGACCAAGCAATTGGCCAAAATGTTCGACGTCCTCGTCACCGGAGACGGCGAAACAGCGGTGTTCGAGGCACTCCAAGATGCACCTCCGCCGATCGTCGACGGAGACGATCCGAAGTCTCAACTATTTCTCAACAATGCCTCGCTCGAGGATCTGCCATTCCCCGCCCGCCACCTAATCGATGTATCCACCTATCAATACAGCATCGACGGCACGAGAGCCCTATCCATGATTGCGCAACTAGGCTGTCCTTTCGGCTGTGGATTTTGCGGGGGGAGGATGAGTCCTTCTCTTCGCCGGGTCCGCACTCGTTCTTCTGAGAATATTGTTCAGGAAATGATCCATCTCTATCGTACCTACGGCGTGGCAGGATTCATGCTGTACGACGACGAACTGAACGTGAATCCCAAGATCGTCTCGTTGATGAGCCTGATCGCTGAGGCGCAACAGAAACTGGGGGTGGAGTTTCGTCTCCGTGGCTTCATCAAAGCTGAGCTATTTACCGATGAGCAGGCTGCCGCTATGTATGAGGCAGGCTTTCGGTGGATACTGGTGGGCTTCGAGTCAGGCCATCCCCGAATACTCGAGAATATCCAGAAGAAGGCCACCCGAGACGATAATACCCGCTGTATGGACATCGCACGGCGGCACAATCTGAAGGTCAAAGCGCTCATGTCGGTGGGCCATCCGGGAGAATCCGAGGAAACGATACAGGCCACGCGGGACTGGCTTGTCGAAGTCCGCCCGAATGACTTCGACGCCACGGTCATTACGACATATCCCGGCACACCCTATTTTGACGAAGCGATAGAAACGGCTTCCGGCATTTGGACATATACCTGTCCCAAATCCCAAGATCGGCTCCATAGCGTCGAAGTCGATTACCGCCTCGTCGCTGAGTATTATAAGGGCGTCCCAGGTAACTATACCGCGTTCATTTACACCGATAACCTGACCAGTAAGCAACTCGTCAGCTATCGTGACTGGCTGGAAGCCGATGTGCGTCACACGCTCTCTATCCCGTTCAATAGCGCCAATCCAGGGCTCCGCTACGAACACTCGATGGGCCAAAGCGGCCTGCCCCCTTCCATCTTGAGAACATCGGATGCAACCATCAAACGCGCAACTCACAAGGCCATTCGAGTCCTTTCGTCTGGAGGATAGGTGAGCGCAGAACAATGCACCGTACCCCTGATAGCTGAGCGCACGGTACCGCACGACATCGCACGGACGGGCCAACTTGAGGCAACAGCTGCATCGACCTTTCTCACCTCCTTCCTTGTCGTCATCCTCGGAACAGCAGCAGTCGATCCCGTGCGACTTCCCTTGCTTGTAATCCCGATCTCGTTTCTGCTGGCTGCGTACGGCATAGGACAACTCCTTGAACGAGCGGCCCAGTTCTGGACTGCCGCCCTTCCAACCCATCTCTCTATGCTTGCCCTGACCGCACGATTGGGCATGGGCATTTCCATCCTTGGATTTTCAGCGA
>CAZGYZ010000441.1:0-2069 GCA_964530675.1 uncultured Nitrospira sp.
AGCGATCGCACGACGGCCCAGGTCGAACGGTTGCTCGCGGCGAAGGGGGCCTCTCCCGCACATATAAGAGCCACAGTTCGACGGCTGATAGCGTTGCGATATCTCGACGATGCCGCGTTTGCTGCTCGGTGGGCCGATCGGCGACTCGCCCGCATGCCGATGGGGCGTGTGCGCCTGCAAGAAGAGCTGCTCGCCACCGGTTGTCCTGCAGACATTGTGCAGGCGACACTACGAGCTGCCTACCGCAAGGTGAGTGAACTGGACCTGGCTATACAGGTGATCGCAACGGCTGGACGGACCAGTTCGGTACAGACGCTTGGCCGTGTAGCGAGATTGTTGAACCAACGCGGCTTTGACGAAGATACGATTGAAACAGCATTGAGAATGTTGAATGATCAATGATGAATTTTGAATAGTCGGCATCGGACTCAATCTGATGATTTCCAAACATTCAACATTCAAAATTTCTCATTTGTCATTCGACACAAGACGCGTTTATGGGTAATGCGGACTGAGGCTGGAATGAAAAATAGCACTCAAGAATTGCGGCAAGCCTTCATTCGATATTTCGAACAGCATGGCCACCAGGCCGTACCGAGTTCCGCCTTGATTCCTCAAGCCGATCCTACGTTGCTCTTCACCAATGCCGGGATGAACCAATTTAAGCGGGTATTCCTCGGCGAGGAAACGCGGGTTTACAAACGGGCGGTCACCGTGCAGAAGTGTCTCCGTGCAGGGGGCAAGCACAACGATCTGGAGAATGTCGGCTACACCAGACGCCACCATACGTTCTTTGAAATGTTGGGAAATTTTTCTTTCGGCGACTACTTTAAGGAAGACGCCATCCAGTTCGGTTGGGAGTTTTTGACTCAGACGGTCGGCTTGGCGAAGGATCGAATGTGGGTGACGATCTTCCGTGACGACGATGAGGCGGACGAGCTGTGGCAGAAGGTCGGGGTTCCCGCCTCGCGGATCATGCGGTGCGGCGAGAAGGATAATTTCTGGCAGATGGGGGATACCGGACCCTGTGGACCCTGTTCAGAACTGCATTTCGACCAGGGGCCGTCTGTGCCGGGCGATGATCGTCCGAACGGCGAGGGCGATCGGGTCATCGAGATTTGGAATCTCGTCTTCATGCAGTTCAATCGGGATGCAGCAGGAACGTTACATCCCTTACCCAGGCCCAGCATCGATACGGGTATGGGATTGGAACGGCTGGCGGCAGTGGCGCAAGGCGTCTACAGCAACTATGACAGCGATGTCTTCACGCCGTTGCTCAGCGCCGTGGCTGCCAGGGCGGGAGTTCGCTATGGGGAGCAAGACCAGACCGATCGGTCGATGCGTGTGGTGGCGGACCACCTTCGCGCGATCACGTTCTTGATGGCGGATGGCGTCCTGCCGTCGAACGAAGGGCGCGGCTATGTGCTGCGACGGATTCTGCGCCGGGCTGCGCGGCATGGGCGGCTGCTGGGCATCGTCGAGCCTTTCCTCTATGGATTGACGGAGGCGGTCGTGAGTCAGATGGCCGGGGTCTACTCAGAAGTTAGAAGCGCGGCCGCGACAATTGCCGAGGCGACGAGAGGCGAAGAGGAGCGGTTTATCGCTACGCTCGATCAAGGGTTGCCGATTCTCAATGAGATGGTGGCGAAGGCACGCTCGACCGGGAACAAGGTTCTCACCGGTTCAGATGTGTTCAAGCTCTACGACACTTATGGGTTTCCGATGGACCTGATGGGAGAGGCCTGCCGCGAGCAGGGGATGACGCTCGATGAGGCGGGGTTCGATCAGGCCATTGAAGAACAGAGGAATCGCGCGCGTAAAACTGGCGGGTTCGTGCAGGAAATTGCTCGGCCTTCGGTTGCGGAACTGGCCGGGCGCGTCGGGACAACGAAGTTTATCGGCTACGATCGACTGGAGAGCGACAGTCTTCTGCAGGCGATTTTGAAAGGCGACCGGTTGGTCAAAGAAGCGGCGGAAGGCGATGAAGTTGAGTTAGTCCTGGATGTGACCCCGTTCTACGCAGAAGGCGGCGGGCAGGTCGGCGACCGGGGCCTGTTACTGGGCCATGA
>CAZGYZ010000442.1:0-2056 GCA_964530675.1 uncultured Nitrospira sp.
CGGATCCGACTGTTTGCCACCGATGTGGACGGCGTCTTGACGGACGCAGGTATGTACTATGCCGAGTCCGGCGATGAGTGGAAGAAGTTCAACACGCGCGATGGCATGGGGCTCAAGCTGTTGCAGAGGGCGGGGATCATCACTGCCATTGTGACGCAGGAACGGACCAAGCTGGTGGCGCGACGCGCCGAGAAGCTTGCGATTCCCGAATTGCACCAGGGGGTGATGGACAAGTTGCTGCTCATCAGTGAAATGGCAGTACGCCATGGACTTACCCTCAGCCAGGTCGCCTATATCGGTGACGATATCAACGATCTTGAGACGCTCAAAGCGGTGGGATTTTCCGCCACGCCGGCTGATGGGATGCCACAGGTTGCCGCGGCGGTCGATTATATTTGTCAGAAGAAGGGCGGAGAGGGAGCGGTTCGGGAAATCATAGAGATAATTCTGGACGCGCAAGGCTTAAATTCAAAATTTATAATTCCTAATTCAAAATTCCAAGCACCAGGATCAGGAAAACGCTCATAGGACAGGAGATCAGTGTATGGCTGCTCGTAAACCTCGAACCGCATCAGCATCGGCCACGTTAACCGTCAATCGTTCAACGTTACACGAACAGATGGATTACATCTATGGCGATTCACGATTCACGTATCACGAATAACGATCTAAAATCCCATCTCTATCCCGTGATCATGGCGGGCGGCAGCGGCACCAGGTTTTGGCCGCTCAGTCGGCAGTTATTTCCCAAACAGCTGCTGCGGATTCTGGGGGATGAAACGTTGATTCAGCAGACCATGCGTCGCGCCGTCTGTGCATCGTCGCCGAACCGGGTGATGATTTCCACGAATCCCGCCCAAGCCGAGTCCATTCGCGTCCAGCTGAGCGAGTGGAAAGAGGCGATCAGCGAGAACTTCGTGTTGGAACCGGAAGGGCGCAATACGGCTCCAGCGATTGCCTTGGTGGCTTTAGAACTCGTCCGTCGGGATCCTGACGCGATCATGCTGGTGGTGCCGGCCGATCATATCGTCAAGGGCCAGCGCGCGTTCGATGCGGCGGTTTCCTTGGCGGCAACGCTGGCCCAGCAGGACTATCTGGTCACGTTCGGCATCAAGCCGATCCGTCCGGAAACCGGCTATGGGTACATCAAGCCAAACCGAACAGTGACGTTGGGGAAACAGGGGACGCTCAAGGGCCATCCGGTCAGCCGATTTGTAGAGAAACCCAATGCCACCAAGGCGGCACAGTATCTGAAAGCGGGGGATTATTACTGGAACAGCGGCATGTTCGTGTGGCGCGCTGCGACGATTCTCAATGAAATCAGCCGCCACCAACCGGCCCTCTTCCGTGGGATCGAGCAGATCGGCCAGTTGATACAGGCCGGGGCGTCCAGACCGGCTATCGACGATCTCTATCGGACGCTCACGCCGGTCTCGATCGATACGGGCGTCATGGAGCGATCGAAGAAAGCCGCCATCGTGCCCGTGTCCTTTCAGTGGTCTGACGTGGGAAGTTGGGGCAGTCTGGATGAAGTAGCCCCGAAGGATCAGGCCGGCAACGTCGTCGTCGGTCGTGTGGTCGATATCGATAGTCGCCGGTCGATTGTCTATGGGGATCGCCGGCTGGTGGCCACGATCGGGCTCACCGACATGGTCGTGGTCGATACGCCGGACGCCACACTCGTCTGTCCGAAGTCCCGCGCGCAAGATGTGAAACAGTTGGTCGACATTCTCAAGAAGCAGAAAGCGCCGGAACATCTGGAGCACCTGACCGTGCAGCGGCCCTGGGGATCCTATACGATCTTGGAAGAAGGACCGGGGTATAAAGTGAAGCGCGTGACGGTGAAGCCGGGAGGCCGGCTCTCGTTACAGCTGCATCACCGACGGAGCGAACATTGGGTGGTGATCACCGGGACGGCGCGGGTAACGAGGGGCGAGGAGGTCTTTGATCTCAAGGTGGGACATAGTACCGAAATTCCTGTCGAAACCCAGCATCGGTTGGAAAACCCCGGCCACGAGACGGTGCATATTATTGAAGTGCAAAACGGACCCTATCT
>CAZGYZ010000443.1:0-2054 GCA_964530675.1 uncultured Nitrospira sp.
AAATTCCCCGCCTGTGCGAAGCGTTCTTGTAGCTCCCTGTACGTCTTCGTCACCGGAAACTGCGGGAACTCTTTGGGAAGATGTTCCGGCGGACAGAAGAAGAATCCCGCGTGGGCCTCTCCTAACATGGCGGTATCGTTGTAGGCATCGCCGGCGGCCAGGACGTGAAAGTTGAGGGACTTCAGTGCTGCCACCGAATGTTTTTTCTGGTTCTGCATCCGCATATGGTAATTGACAATGCGACCGGCGTGATCGATTTCTAATTGGTTGCAAAAGAGCGTCGGGAATCCCAGTTGGCGCATCAGCGGTTGGGCGAACTGATAGAACGTATCGGATAAGATAATCACTTGGCATCGCTCGCGGAGCCAGGCGACAAAATCCATGGCTCCTTCAAGCGGACCCATCTTGTTGATGACCGCCTGAATATCGTGAATGGTGAGTTTGTGCTGATCCAGAATAGCCAGCCGCCGTTTCATCAAGGCATCGTAATCCGGCATCTCCCTGGTGGTAATTTTCAGTTCGTCGATGCCGGTCTTGAGCGCAACATTGATCCAGATCTCCGGCACCAACACCCCTTCCAGATCTAAACAGACAATGACGGGTTTTTGCATGCAGTCTCTCCTCTTAGCTCGCAGTAGTAGAATCTAGCTGTCAGCATCTTTGCCACGTTTCGTAAACGCCTGGCTTAGAAACCGCCACATGTGGTCAAGTACCTGGTCTAAAAGCGCTGAGCCTGGCCAGGTCCGTCGGGATTCCTCTTCATGCCGTTCGGCCCATTCTAGGGCCATCGGGAGGGGGATGAGTCGAGGGGGAGAGTTGGTCAGGGTTCCCCAGGCCAGCCCCAATATGGAACTGATTCGCATCGAGACCGGCAGGGGTGTGACCGGATTCTGCACCAGGTCCTGGCAGAGTTCCGCCGGCGAGGTGACGAGGAGTTCCCGACAGGCCGATGGTCGCGCTTCGTAAATTGAACAGAGTTCATTCTCTAAGTAGGGACAAGGCATTCTCAACGCGTAGTAAGAGCGATTGATCGGGTCGAGTTCTTCATCTGCTATCGGTTTTGATGCCTCAGACACGTCGTTTAGCCGATCCCACAGGCCAGCTCGCTTTATGCGATCCTTCGTGTCACCGAGGCGGTTCAATAGAAGGTCGCGTCGATCCGTCGGCAACTGCTCCACATAGTCTCGTAGCGCGAACGCTTCCGGAGCAGAGAGTGGAACCAGCATGCGGCAACAGGCGGCGCAGCCTATCCTGCAGGAAATGGCCTGGCCTGCTTCGGTGGCGTGCTGGATTTCCAGTTGTGCGGCTTCCTCCCCCAGGCGCCGCGCAACCGGGACAATCGCCGTGATGGGGATGAATCCTGTCGGCACATCGATGGCCGTGGTCAGCCGTCCGACTGGGGTGTTCAGCGCGACCTCAAATCGTTCGACCATACAACCCTGATCCTCGCGTGCCTGGCCTCGAACCGTTTTCTGGTCGGCATCATAGAGAACCGTTCAATGGCTGGTCAACCGCACTAGCAGAATGTTGAAAAAGCCTGCCAGCTATTTGAAGGTTAAGGCTTAGGTTGAGGCTGAGAACAAAAAGTCGAGACTTTACTCAACCTTAACCTTGACCTCAGCCTATCTCATCTCGCTGCAGCCTTGCTCCCTTTCCGTGACAGTCGCATAATGTGGGCAAAGGAGAATGGCATGGCATTGTCCGGTCATGTGGTGGGCTTGCTCAAAGAGTATATGCGGGATCTGGTTGAGCAGGCAAAGCAGGAGACGGCGGCCCATGCCTCCTTTGGTTTCTCCACTACGCCCTATCGGTCGGACCAGGCCCTGTCAGATTTGTTGGCCATTCTGGATGATCGTATCGAATCTGAAGGGGTGCAAGTCGGATTGCCGGAGGGGTTTCTTCACCAGATGTGGGAGCTTTGTAACGACGCTCGTCCCCAGGTGACGGAACGCGTGTGGTTGGGCATGAACAGCAGCGACCAGCCATCGTCGAAGGCCAGGGTTCGAGAATTAACCTATCACGCGCTGCTTGCCGTTCTCGAAACTTCAGACTAG
>CAZGYZ010000444.1:0-2052 GCA_964530675.1 uncultured Nitrospira sp.
CGCGTCCAAGCAATCACCGAAACGCCCGTGCGCGATGGGAGAGCAATCTCTTCCAACGTCTTTTCCCGCACAGGAGAATCATCATCGATGCGGCAGGTTTCGACTTCCGCATCGTTCAAAGTTCCGTCACGAAGATGATGCGAAAGTTCCAGCGACTCGCTGCGACGAAGCAGCGCGTACCCTTCACGGCGAACCTGTTCAACTTTTTGCAATACAACGTCCTGCGGCAGGTTGTAGGTACGGAGCACCAACGCAAAGATCTCGATGGAGGTTTCAAACTCCTCCGGCACCACATCATCCGCGCCAAGTTGGTGTAGCTCATCCAATTCTCGCAAATAGCGAGTCCGCACGACAACATGGAGCTTGGGGTTGAGCCCCTTGGCGATCTGCACGGCGCGCCTGGTGATAAACGGATCCGACATGGCGACAACCAACACCTTCGCGTCCTCGATCTTCATGTGCCGCAGCACATTCGGATTCGTGGCATCGCCATAGTAGATGGGCACCCCGTGTTTCGCTTCGCGGGCAACGATATCACCGTCGAGGTCCAAGGCGAGATACGGGATGTTCGTATCGCCGAGAACACGGGCGAGATTTCTCCCGTTTAATCCATACCCCGCAATAATCACGTGTCCCCTCATTCGAATCTGTTTTCCTTCGGTCTGTAGGACGTGGGCGGTCGTACGACCGGGCAGCCAATGACGAAGCCGTTGCCACGCCTCCACGCGGCGGGCCAGGTGCGGCGACCACTTCATGAAAAATGGCGTCACGATCATGGAAAGCACTGAAACCGCGAGAAAGACCTGATAGGGATCGCCCCGAAAGAAACCGGTCTCCTGCCCTTGCTGCGCCAGCAAAAAGCTAAACTCTCCAACCTGAGCCAAGGCGATGCCCACCAAGACCGCCTCACGCGGAGGAATAGCCGCCGTCAAGGCCGCTCCAGCCCCGGCGACAAACTTCACCAACAAAATCGTCATCAGCAGTCCGGCCACCGGCAGCGGGTGATCGAAAAGTACCCGCCAGTCCAAGAGGATGCCGATTGATACGAAGAAGAGACTATTGAAACTGTCACGGAACGGCAGCACTTCCGCCATGGCCTGATGGCTGTACTCCGATTCGGAAATAACCAATCCGGCAATGAACGCGCCCAATGCCAACGAGAGGCCACCGAGCGAAGTGAGCCACGCAATGCCGAGACAGGAGACGATGATCGTCAACAGGAATAGTTCGCGGCTGCGGCTCCGGACGATATGTCCCAACACCTTCGGAATGAGATACCAGGCGGCGGCAATGACAAGCCCCCCAACGAGAACGGATTTTCCCAAGGCAAGAAGAATTCCGAGCCCGCCTTCATCCGATGAGCCGGCAAGAATCGGCGTCAACAGCATCATAGGGACGACGGCCAAATCCTGAAAGACGAGAATGCCGATCGTGGCTCGTCCATGAATCGAGTCGCTCTCCCCCCGTTCAGCCAAAGTCTTCAACACGATCGCCGTGCTGCTCAGGGAGAAAAGGAACCCCCAGAACGCCCCCTGTTGCCAGGACAGTCCGAGGAGCATCGCCCCGAGCCACGCGATCAACAGCACGACGCCGACCTGGATCGGTGCGGCCAGAAACATGAGCCGGCGCATGGAAGCCACCTGCACTAACGAGAATTCGATGCCGATGGTGAAGAGGAGCAGGACGATCCCGATCTCGGCCAATACCTGGACTGTGCCGATGTCCGAGATGAGGTTCAACCCATTGGGGCCGATGAGGGCGCCGGCAACCAAGAATCCGGCAATCGAGGGAAGTTTGAACTGGTGGAAAACGAAGACGACGGCAATCGACGCCGTGAAGATCACGAGCAGATTTGCAAGCACACCGTAATCAGTCATAACGGGAAATAGTCAGGCGCGAGGAGTGAGGGAACCACGCGAGGAAGATTCCTCGAACGTTTCATGCCTCACGTTTCACAGGTTCAAGGCGGAGAATACCCCAGCAACGAGAAGGGAACAAGGCAAAGCTGTTTGTTCAATGGAAACCGATCTCGTCTTGCCGAACTTAGAAGGC
>CAZGYZ010000445.1:0-2031 GCA_964530675.1 uncultured Nitrospira sp.
AGGGTCTTGATGCAGGAGCGGACGATTACCTCACCAAGCCCTTCGCCATCGACGAACTGCTTGCCCGCATTCGCGCCCTGCTTCGCCGCGGTTCCACCGAAAGCCCCGGCGTGCTCCAGATCGACGATCTGGCATTGAACCCGGCCACGCGCGAAGTGACCAGAGGCGGTCAGCGGATCGACCTCACCTTAAAGGAATATGCCCTGCTCGAATATCTGATGCGCCATACGGGACGCGTGTTGACCCGTCCGATGATTTCAGAACATGTGTGGAACCAGGATTTTGATACGTTCACCAATGTCATCGATGTCTACGTGAATTATCTCCGCAACAAGATCGACCGGGGCCACTCAAAGAAACTGATTCACACGATTCGCGGAAGCGGATATATGCTGAAGGTCGACTGATGCCGCTTCGCGTCAGGCTCACTCTCTGGTACGGCACAGCTCTCGCACTCATCCTCATTATCTTTTCAACCATCCTGTATCTGGTGACGGCTCGAAGCCTTCGCGATGCGGTCGATGAATCGCTGGAGGAAACAGCGGCGGCGGCCGTTCGGTCGCTGGAAGAACGTGGGTTCCTCCCTCTCATCGACGAAGACGAACTCATGTCGCAGTTCCCCGAACTGGCGCGGATCGATAAGTTTTTCCAGATCTTCAGCCCCTCCGGCACCATCACTATTCGTTCGCCGAACGTGAAACAGCATGAGATGCCCCTGAGTCGCCAGGCCCTGGAAGTCGCCTACTCAGGCCGCTCGCTCCTTGAATTCGCCAAATACCCCAAGGAACCGGCGTTACGCCTCATTTCGGTTCCCATTATCTATCGGGGCAACCTGCTCTATATCATCCAGGTCGGCACCTCGATGGACTCCGTCGAAGAGACCCTGAACCGTCTCCTGTTAGTACTGCTGGTCAGTATGCCCATCGCGCTGGCCGTATCGCTCGCCGGAGGCTGGTTCATGGCCGGCCGAGCCCTTCGCCCGGTCGATACGATCACGCTGGCTGCCCAACGTATTGCCGGAGGCGATCTCACACAACGGCTGACTGTTCCGGCCTCGGCCGACGAAATCGGCCGTCTGACCAATACATTTAATGCCATGATCGACCGGCTCGAAACCTCCTTTCGGCAGATTCGCCAGTTCAGCAGCGATGCCTCGCACGAACTGCGCACGCCGTTGACGGTCATGAAAGGGGAAACCGAACTCGCGCTCCGGCGCCCTCGTGAAACCGACGACTACAAAGTCGTCCTGGAGAGCAATCTCGAAGAAATCGACCGGATGACGCGCATTGTGGATGAGTTGCTCTTTCTCTCTCGGGCCGACATGGGTGAGGTAAAGATGGAGCATCTGCCGGTCCCGCTGGACACGCTTGTCGAGGATCTCCATCGGCAGGCCTCGCTGTTAGGGCAGGAACGGGACATCCAGGTTGTGCTTCGAGCCACTGCACCGGCGGTGGTATTGGGAGATGAACTACGCTTACGTGAACTGTTCTTGAACCTTCTCGATAACGCGGTTAAATATTCTCGCCCCGGCGGTGCAGTCGATATCGCTCTGACGATCGAACAGACTCGCGCAAGGGTGTCCATAACCGATCACGGTATTGGGATCGCGCAAGAGGATCAGTCTCGGATCTTCGACCGGTTCTATCGCACCGATGAGGCGCGGGCCCATACCAAGAAAGGCACGGGCCTTGGGCTGGCCATCTGCGCCTGGATCGTCGAATCCCACAGCGGGCGTATCGAGGTCCAGAGCAAGATTGGCGAAGGTTCGACCTTTACGGTGATGCTGCCTTTGGCCCCTGCATCGGCTAAGCAACCTCTTAGTAGGACGCTGAAAAAGTCGCTCCCAGGAGCCGTGAAACGTTAGCCGTGAAACGTGAATCGTAGGATTGCCAAGCGCTCTCCCTCTGAACCATTTCACCTTTCACGAACGACAAGGACGGCCATTGGGCTTTCTGTATACCACAATAGCTTTCCGCGTCTTGTTAAAGGGGTGGCTGGGATGATCTCTCATTGCGCCCATCGAGCGAGCAC
>CAZGYZ010000446.1:0-2027 GCA_964530675.1 uncultured Nitrospira sp.
GCCACGGGAGCCCCGGCTCTGCGAGACCCGGAGCTGCGGCTCCCTCCCTTCAACTGGTTTGTCTGGTTGATCTAGTTTTTTTGGTTGAACGAACTAACCAAATCAACCAAATCAACTAAACAAACCAAATAAACCAGAGAAACCAGAGAGAGTGGAGGTGATCTATGAAAACGATCCTGGTATTCGTTGCATTGCTCGGACTCGGTACTGACCTGACAATGGCCGCGGCATCCGTTGATGAGGGTGCCAAGAAACTTGTCACGGCGTATGATTTTCTGAAACAACACAAATACCAGGAGGCGCGCACGGTCTATGAAGCCGGCCTACAACACAGCCCTGCCAATGCCATGGCGCACTTCTATCTCGGCGATACCTGCCGGGGCCTGAAAGATTGGGTCTGTGCGGAAGCGCATTACGAGACCGCACTGGAGCTCAATCTGCAATCCTCGCTGACCGATTTGGCCAAACAACGGGCGCGCAAGGCCAAAGTCTGGCGCTTGCTGGACGAAGGGAAGCAGGCTATCAACGAGCCGAACGCCCCACCCACGAAGGTCGCCCAGGCTAAAGACACCCTAGACATTGCGAACAAACTGGGGCTCGACGACGAACAACGGGCCCTCTATCAACAGTTACAAGAGAAAATCCAGCAGCGGCACACACTGATTCATGAGAAGACGGCGTCGTCCCAGCATCAAGCGCGGTCGATGGCGCTGGTGCCGGCGGGGAAGTTCACGATGGGGAGTTCGATGGGAGATGCGGACGAACAACCGGAACATCAGGTCTATGTGGGTGCCTTTTCCATGGATCTGTACCAAGTATCGGTAAGGCAATATGCGAGGTTCGTGGAGGCCACGCACCATGAAGTCCCGCCGGACTGGAGCGTCATGAACCGACCCCAGCACTATGATCGGCCAATTGCCAACGTGGATTGGGCGGATGCGGATGCCTATTGCAAATGGGCCGGTAAGCGCTTGCCAACCGAGGCGGAGTGGGAGAAGGCGGCGCGGGGGACAGATGGCCGGACCTATCCCTGGGGGAATGTGCATCCCTCGCGCCTTCACGCGAATTCTGGAAAAGAGATCTGGAGCAACCATTTGGCATTAACGCCGGTGGGAATGTTGGAAGAAGGCAAGAGCCCCTATGGCATCTATGATATGTCCGGGAATGTCTGGGAATGGGTCAGCGACTGGTATGGCCAGGACTATTATATGACCAGCCCGTCGGAGAACCCTGAAGGACCGCCTATGGGCACACACAAAGTGATTCGTGGCGGTTCCTGGGGGAGCAATGCGGATGGTCTGCGTTCCGCAGAACGAGAGACCCATGTGCCGTCGTTCCGGGGCTTCGGCACCGGGTTCCGTTGTGCAAAGACGCCGTAGAGCTAGTTTATTTGGTTTGTCTTGTTTGTTTGGTTTTTTGGTTGGACGAAACTAACCAGATAAACCAAATCAACTAAACAAACCAGATGAACCAGACAGCCGTGGTGGAAAATGGACCAAGCCACAGTGTGCCAAACAATCAGCCGGCGATCCCAACGACGCTGAACGTGCAGCGTCCTCTGGTGCGCCTAACTAATAGGGGGGTATCAAGATGAAGATCATTGAAGCCATCATGCAGCCGTTCAAGTTGGATGACGTCACGACGGCATTGTTGGGAATAGGTGTGGAGGGGATGACGGTCTCGGAAGTCAAAGGATTCGGACACCAGAAGGGGGCTCAGGAAAGGTACAACGGCAACGCGTTTACCTCCATCTTTGTGCCCAAGGTAAAGATCGAAGTGGTCGTCTCGGATAGCCTGGTGCAGCACGTGATCGACACCATTACACGCTACGCGAAGACCGAAGGTGCTGGGGACGGAAGGATCTTTGTGATGGATCTCGTTGCTGCGGTGCGGATCAAGACCGGCTCGATGTGCGAACCAGCGCTGGCCCGGTGATGCGGACAACGGATCGCAGGCGGGTTTTCTAGCCTATATTATTCTCCTTCGCCGAATACCCCGTAGCTTGCTACGGGGATGAAGGCGAGGGG
>CAZGYZ010000447.1:0-2019 GCA_964530675.1 uncultured Nitrospira sp.
TCGTTCTCCCACAATCTTGGCGTCACGACCTGTCCAAAAAACGGGGGTAACTTCAGGTCGATAGGGCGTAATTCATTGGACCACCGTCGATTATGGGATATTATTCACGATCATTGAAGGTGTGTTACGCGGATAGAAAATGGCAGATCCGGCTCTTATATGGATCCGCCTAAACATAGTTAGATGACACAGGTAGCTCAGCTGAAGAGTGGTTCCGGTGGCCCGACAATTGTCGGTAAGCGTCACATCGGCCTGTCCATGTATATCCGGGGCAAGGCGTTCATCGGCTCCGCGATCCTGTTGAAGCGCCAGGCCAACTCAGAGCCGATGGAGTATGTGGTGCTTCATTTGCTGTGCCAGGGCCTGGAGATCACGCTCAAGGGTCTCTTGCTCCTGCGCAACTATGACCAATACAAGCCGCGCCTTCGAGCCCTCGGGCACGATCTCTGTCGCACTGCCGCAGAGGCGTCGGCGGCTTTCGGGCTCGAAGCGCCAACTGGCGCCGTCGCCGCGGAATTGACGCAGCTCAGCGCGATTTACTCGCAACACCTTATGCGCTACGCCAGTGTGTATGACATCTTGGTCGATCCGCGCACGATTTCTCGAGCCAAGGTATTGCGCCGAATCGGGGCCGCAATCCGCATCGCAGAGCGTGAGCTAAAACGTGGCGCGAGTGTCATCTAACTACGCGTTGCACCGCACGGCGGTCAGCGGCTTCGTAGGCGCGTGAGGGTATCGCCATGATCGTCAATAAAGTGCGCGCTGTTGTCGGTCGGTGGGCCGGCGGTGAACGCGAGCGTTGGGCGCCACAAACAACATTCTTATGAGCACTGACCGCACCGCGCTATCCAAGATCAGGAGATCGTCCTCGGCAGCGAACGACATAGTTCGGGCGCTCGTCCCAAAGCGACACCTGACCGGTGTCCTTAAAGCTGTGGCGCACTCTGTTGAGGTTGCCGATCAAGCGTCACCATCCAAATGGGGGCTTCGGCTCAGTCTCAAAAGCGTCATGCTCAAAGTCGGCTTCGTCGAAGTTCTACAATTCGGTGACGGGTGGTTCCACGAACTCGCACTTCGTGACGTCATTCCCAAGAAGCTTAGAACAAATCGACGGTTGAAATTTACAGAGCCTCCTTACAAGAATGCGCCGGGATGCGAAGCCTGCGACATGCCTCTTACTGAAGTCGCTGAAACATATTCGGCGCTTCTCCTCGCGCACGAGGCAGCTATTCGCGTTGCGGCGCGAAGCCGTAGACATACGAGCACGACAAACGATCACTCACCTGGTCTTATCGTTTTCCTCGCACAAGAACTTGGCGTGTATCTTCCGCAGCCTGAGTTTCTCGACAGTCCAGGTGGAAGCGTGCCTGCTCTCCCAGAGGAAATTCCAGCCGATGAAGAATTTGAAGAAGGCGCAGTAACTCAAGTGCTCGTGAATCGTTACGAGCGTGACCCTGCGGCAAGGGAAAGGTGTCTACGGCACTACGGAACTAGTTGTTTCGTTTGTGGCCTAGCTTTGAGTGAACAGTACGGGTCGGAGGTTGCCGGGCTTATCCACGTCCACCACTTGACACCTGTTGCTAGCATTGGCGGGCGATCAGTAGTTGATCCTGTCCGAGATCTTCGCCCGTTGTGTCCTAATTGCCATGCAGTTATTCATTCCACTAATCCGCCTCGAACAATTGAGCAGGTCCAGAGAATGGTCCGCGGAGGCAGTGGTGCCCAACATGGCGCTGCAGGGGACGCGCCAAAAGCTGCGCGCTCCTGAGCTCTGCGTTAGGCATTGTTGCGTAATGCGCAACAAGCTATATCTGGCGTGTGATTCAATCATTCCGACACAAGGGGCTAGGGAAGTTCTTTGAGTCAGGGAGCGCGGCGGGTATCCAACCGCACCATTCCAAGCGCTTGCGCATGCTTTTAGCAGCCTTGGATACGGCGCTGTCCATCGAGGACATGAACGTTCCAGGATTCCGACTACATCCCTTGAAAGGGTCGGAGCGCGGTCGATGGTCTGTGTGG
>CAZGYZ010000448.1:0-2016 GCA_964530675.1 uncultured Nitrospira sp.
TGTTCCCAGGTCATCTCCCACAAGTCCAATGCGATCTGATTGCCGTAATTGAGGAGCGGATCCTCCTCCATTCCGTGGGATACAACAATAAAGGGAGACTGGAAGAGCGCGTGGGCCTGATAGTCCTGATCGCCCACTCGTTCGAGGAGGTCACGCCCTGTCCAGTGACGGAAACTGTTGAGGAGCAGCTGCGACCACTCCATGATGACGGGATCGGTCCATATCTGAGATGTCATAATACAATCCTCCGATACGGCCGCAGGAAAGGGGCCTCTACCCATCGAGCAGGCGATGTACCACGTCCGGTCGGTCAACGCAAGAATATGGTGAGGGCTCTTGTGCAGACTATAGGAGGACTCTGTATAATGTGCATCCTCTCGGAAATACCATCCGGAGAGACCGATCATTGAGGAGTATGTATGGCCGCGCAGACCCTCTTCGACAAAATATGGGAGTCTCACGTCGTCCGTTCAGAGCCGGACGGGACCACCCTGCTCTATATCGATCGTCAGCTCGTTCACGAAGTAACATCGCCTCAGGCATTTGAAGGGCTCAAGCTCTCGGGCCGCCAGCCTCGGCGTCCCGGCGCGACATTGGCGGTGCCGGATCACAACGTCCCGACTACCGACCGGACCCTGGGCATCTCCGATCCCCTCAGTGCGATACAAATTAGGACGCTGGAGGAAAATTGCCGTGACTTCGGCATCACGCTCTTTGGTATGAATGACATCCGTCAAGGCGTGGTGCACATCATAGGACCGGAGCAGGGCTTTACCCTGCCTGGGACGACCATCGTGTGCGGAGATTCGCACACGTCGACACATGGGGCGTTCGGCGCCCTGGCCTTCGGCATCGGCACCAGCGAAGTGGAGCACGTGCTGGCCACCCAATGTTTGGTGCAGAAACGGCCCAAGACTATGGAGGTCCGCGTCGATGGGGTGTTGCCGACTCACTGCTCGGCAAAGGACGTGATTCTGGCGATCATCGGCAAGATCGGCACAGCCGGCGGTACCGGCCATGTCATCGAGTACACAGGTTCGGCGATCCGCGCGCTCAGTATGGAAGGGCGCATGACGCTCTGCAACATGTCGATCGAGGGCGGCGCACGAGCCGGGATGGTGGCGCCGGACGAAAGTACCATCGCCTATATCAAGGGGCGCCCGCTAGCTCCAAAGGGAGAGCTGTTTGAGCAGGCCGTGCGGGCGTGGCAGCAGCTCAAGACCGATGCAACTGCGACATACGATGTGACCGTCACGATGCGGGCTGAGGGCATCGCGCCGCAAGTCAGTTGGGGCACGAGCCCCGGAATGGTGACCGGCATCGATCAACGAGTGCCGGACCCGCGTACGATGTCCGACGAAAACCAGCGCCAGGCTACTGTGCGGGCGTTGGAATACATGGGCCTCATCCCGAACATGCCCATGACCGATATCACGATCGACAAGGTCTTCATCGGATCCTGCACCAATTCACGCATCGAGGATCTTCGCCTGGCCGCGAGCTTGGCGAAGGGCAAGCATGTGGCGAAGACCGTTCACGCGATGGTTGTGCCCGGTTCCGGTCTCGTGAAACAACAGGCCGAACAGGAAGGGCTCGATCGACTGTTCAAAGAGGCGGGATTCGAATGGCGGGAAGCTGGGTGCAGCATGTGTCTGGCGATGAATGCCGACGTGCTTCAGCCAGGAGAGCGCTGCGCCTCGACCAGCAATCGAAATTTCGAAGGGCGCCAGGGAGCCGGCGGCCGGACCCATCTCGTATCGCCGGCCATGGCAGTTGCCGCGGCAGTCGAAGGCCATTTCGTTGATATTAGACACTGGTCGTGAATTCTCAATGTTAAATTTTGAATGTTGAATTTTCGGCCATAATTCAACATTCACCATTCATCATCAAACATTATGCAAGCTTTCACGAAAATAACTGGTCTGGTTGCCCCACTGGACCGAGTCAACGTCGATACAGACCAAATCATCCCGAAGCAATTTCTGAAGACGATCAAGCGAACCGGGCTCCGCGAAG
>CAZGYZ010000449.1:0-1997 GCA_964530675.1 uncultured Nitrospira sp.
CAAACGCCGACAGACATTGTAGTCCGGATGGGTCTATCCGAGAGAACGGCCCGGGCATAGCCATGTTGCCCCTTCAAACATCTCTGGGACTACTTCTTTACCTCCCATCTCACCACAGTCGTCTTTCCATTATAAACTTCGTTGCCCTTCGAGGCATAGTAGTATGTTTTGAAAGTCAATTCGTTGGCCTTTTCATGGATGGGGTCGAGATAAATTAAGGCCTCAAATTCAATTTCTTTCTGATCCAGCCACCCCAATTCCGTCTTGTCAATGTAAAGAACTTTAATTTCTTTCGGGATTGGGTTCAGACCGTCATATCCTATATCAACCCTCTCTATATGGTCTGGGATCACACCGTAATTTCTGAATGGTACCTTGTGTTTTATATGAAGTATCAACAGTCCATTTTCGACCTTGGTTGAGACAATACGTGGTGCCTTAGGCCACTCCAGCGGCTCGCCAACATAAACGAGTTTTGAATTTGTAATTGAGAAGACGCCTAGCAGGAATGCAGTTAGAATCGCTAGCAAAAGCGAACCAAGAACCGAAAGAACAACCTTCCCAGCATGAGCGAACAACCAATTGAAGAACCTTTTCAAGGATTCAGATTTGCCTTCTTGTGGTTCCTTCCTCGTTTCAATAAGACCGGACCATTGACCCTTCACATCTGCGAGGGCTTTGACATTCCCAGAAAGAAAAACTACTTTGTCATCCTTGATTGTAACTTGTTCAGGCGACTGGCGCTTGTTGCGACGAAACCAATAGGTCCCTTCTTGGGAAGGAGTCTCCTGGGTCCACATGTAAGCCTCGCAAAGGGGAGACGTATTCTAGTGATTAGTTGCATAGATTGACGATAGTATTGTGGAGTTGCGATCCCTTCACCTCGCGCGTGCGCCACGTGAACGGCTTGGCCTTTGGTCCATACGCGGCGATAAAGGCCTCGATGGCCGCCCGCAGTTCGGCCACGCTTTTGAACCTGGCGCCCCGCAGGGCTTTGCGCGACAGGATCCCAAACCAGATTTCGACCTGGTTGAGCCAACTGGCGGAGGTCGGCGTAACATGAAAGTGGACGTTCGGGTGCTGGGCCAACCACGCGTCACAGTTCTTGTGCGTGCCGTAGTTGTCCAGGCTCACATGTAGCTCCCGGTTCGTGGGCGTCTCGGCAACGACCGCGTCCATGAACCGCAAGCACTCTTCCCGCCGCTTGAGCGCGGTGGTCGCGGTCTGTACGTGGCCGGTGGCCACCTGCAGCGCCGCCAACAGGTTCAGGGTGCCGTGGCGTTTGTAGGTGCGCTTGAAGCCGCGCACGATCTTGCCGTTATCACTCTCTACCTAGCCCGTGGCCCGCTCCAACGCGTGGATGTTCGGCTTCTCATCCACGCAAATCACCAGGGCCTTCTCCGGCGGATCGAGGTAGAGGCCGACAATGTCCGCCGCCTTGGCGGCAAATTCCTTGTCCGTGCTCACGCACCAGGACCGCTGCCGCTGCAAGCAAATGCCCTCCTTACGCAACACCCGCCACACCGCATGGACCGAGCCCCGCACCACCGCAGCCACCGCCGGCCCATCCCACGTGGCGTGACCAGAGGGCGGCGGCTGTTCCCGTGTTACCAAGACCCGATTCCGAAACGTCTCGTCGTACACCCGCTGAGCGCCTGGACGCGGCGCGTCGCGCAAGCCGTTCAGCCCTCGATCCACAAACCGCTGCCGCCATTTGAGCACGGTATTCGGACGCGTGTGGCACGGGCGGGCCACGGCCTGTACTCGCTGGCCAGCCAGACAACCCAGCACCAGACGGGCTCGTGCCACCGTCTGCTTGGATTCGGTTCGGCTGGCTGCCAACCGTTTCAGTGCTTGCTGGTCCTCGGGACGACAACTACTGGTAGGCGCTGCTCTTGCCATGCGCCGCAGCTTACAATATATCGCGTATCATTGCAATTAGGCACTAGCCCGAATTATTCATGCTACTAGGAAACCTGACGACACTCTGTTGATCG
>CAZGYZ010000450.1:0-1992 GCA_964530675.1 uncultured Nitrospira sp.
GCCGGAGAATTTACGATGGGGAGCCAGGATGGTGATTCAGACGAACGACCAGCGCACAAGGTCCAGCTGAATGCCTTTTCCATTGATGTGTACGAAGTCACGGTGGGGCAGTATGAGGAATTTCTGCGGTCAGGAGAAGCCCGCGCCCCCTTAGACTGGAAAACAATGAACCAATCGAGATATCAGAAGCTCCCGGTCGCCAATATAGATTGGGCGGATGCGGTTGCCTATTGCAAATGGGCCGGCAAGCGGCTGCCGACGGAGGCGGAATGGGAAAAGGCGGCGCGAGGGACGGATGGACGTCTCTATCCGTGGGGTAACGATCCCCCGACGCCGCTCCATGCGAACTATGGGAAAACTGGGGCGCACAACTATGATGCATTGGTGCCGGTGGGAACGTTGGAAGCCGGCAAGAGTCCCTATGGTGTTTATGACATGGCCGGGAATGTCTGGGAGTGGGTCAGCGACTGGTATGACACTGACTATTATAAGAACAGCCCGCAGCAGAACCCGGAAGGACTGCCAGCAGGCGGGTTCAAAGTGATCCGTGGGGGCGCCTGGAACACCAGTGCGCGAAACCTGCGATCCTCGGATCGGTACTGGGACCCCCCGACGTTCAGGAGCCTATACTTCCCCGGGTTCCGGTGTGCGAAAAGTTAGTAGGCTACGGATTAGGCTGAAGCTGGGAAGGCTGAAGGTCGGAGCCCGAACAGTTCAGTCTTCAGACTAACCCTAACCTTAAGCCTTCGGAGCGCGTCTCGCGCCCGTGACTACTTCACCGGAATGCTGATCACAATTCCCCCCATAACGTCATTGATCTTGAAATCCCGCTTGGGGCTGTCCGGATGGGAATTGTGGCAGCCGATGCAAGCTTGGGCCACAGCAAGGTCCGGATAGACGGCTTGAAAGTATCGGGTTCCCCCTTCCTTTACAAAAGCGGTATAGGGTTTGGTCGGATGAGTGAGGATCGTCCCCAGACCTATCTTCTCAAACTCGCTTGAGGGGCCATTCCGCTTGTTGATCGGCCAGAGGCTGATCAATCGATACTGTATGCCGAGCCCTTTTTTTGCCACGACGCGGCCGGATTCCATCAGGAATTGAGCCGGGAGAGGCAGGGTATTTTTCTCCTCCCAGTTCTCCGATGCCACGACCACCCCTTTGTTCTGCATCCGTTCAACGACGTGCTTGGTGTAGACCTCACGATCCGCTTCAATCAGGGCGTACAGATAGTCCGCCACCGTTTCGACGGGCAGATTAAATGAAGTCCCTTCCGGTGCCGCGCTGCTCGATCCGGCGAAGCCGGCAACGCCAAACCCGAGCACCAGCATGAGAACTCCCTGTCGCAACTTGTTGGAGGATGTCATAGAAACCTCCTTGGTTTCCCCATGGGCACGTCGGCGTTATGCGCCGGGGTTCCATGAAGGGGTGAGATGCATTGAGGATAAGAGTGTTCACAATCGTGGCGATGAGCGCGCGGATCATCTGGACCGTCAAGCTGAAATCGTGAATATAGTGAGGGAAGTGGAAGCAGTGACTTGTACGAGACGATTGAGTCAGCTGGTCGTGAGGATCGCTGGAGTAGCGGAAGGAAGCCGCATGAGAGGAAAATACCGAAGCCATGGCCCGGTTCTCCCTGTCAGTATGATGCAGCGAGCGCACTGAATCATATGATGAGTCATCATACGCTTCGCTCAGCAGGCTGTCCAATTGTCCGGCTCACACAGACGGTTAGCTCTGCCAGTTCGCTCGGAGCAGGTCTTCATTCTCTTCGTAGCGACAGGTGAAAGTGCCGTGATGTGCGTGATGCAGAGCCTCGCCGATGCGTCGCGCGAGATGGGGGTCGGTCGTGGTGATGACTACCCCGACTGGAGCTTCGGCTTGGTCCTCGATCGTGATAATCCGAGCCAACGGATGTTCGGCTTTGACACGGGCCTCTTCATTGCGGGCGAGCCCGAGAACCTGGTCCCGATGCAAGGCGACAAACTCACCGGT
>CAZGYZ010000451.1:0-1987 GCA_964530675.1 uncultured Nitrospira sp.
AGGGGAAGTCAAACGAAAGAGAGGGGAGGGTGGCCCGTTGATCTCCTGTGCTCGCGCAACGCGCGCAAGCGAGGATCAACCAGGCTACCCATGAAAATGAAATTTGGGATTGAGATAACGCGCGCAGTGGAAGATCAATCAACTCCCATCCTTGAAGAGATCACGAGTAAGCTTGGAGGGGTCATGATAACTTCACTCGACGGCTGCAGTCGAAAGCTCCTCGTACCCTACATCAGAGGAGGCGGACAGATCAGTCAATAAAATCGCGGTCTAATGAAGCTGCCTCCGGAAATCAGACGGTATGCCGAGCGACTTGCACTGGAACGACAGGCCGATGGGGAGGTATCATATATAAGTTCGGCATAGAAATCTGCTTGATGATGCCGGATTGTTGTCCTTGCTGGTCACTCAGGAGTTGGGAGCAAGGGTCATCATGCGAATACTACTGGTTGAAGACGATCTGGACCTCGCGCAGTTCATCCGCAAAGGGTTGAAGGAAGAGCAGTATGTGGTGGACTTTGCAGCCGATGGCGAAAAAGGGTTGGCGTTGGCCTTGGAGAAGCCGTATGATCTCTTGATCTTCGACATCATGTTACCCAAGTGTGATGGCCTCACGCTCTGTCGCCGTGTCCGGGCCAGAGGCAACGTGACTCCGGTGTTGCTGTTGACAGCCCGCAACACCGCGGAGGCCCAGGTGTCCGGTTTCGATACCGGTGCGGACCAAATTCTACCGAAGCCGTTCGTCTTCGCAGAATTGCTGGCTCGAGTCCGGGCCTTGCTCCGTCGAGGAGGTCCTCAGCAATTGCTCTATCTGAAAGCCGCAGACCTGGTGCTGGATCCGGCGTCGCACCATGTCTGGCGGGCGGGGCAAGAAATCGAACTGACGAATAAAGAGTATGCCCTGCTGGAGTTCCTCTTGCGAAATAAGAATCGGGTCTTGACGCGAACGGCGATCATCGAACACGTGTGGGAGATCAGCTATGATCCCATGACGAACATCGTGGACGCCCATATTTGGGCCCTGCGTGAGAAGATTGACCGAGATTTTTCACCCCCGCTGATTGCCACGGTACGCGGTGCCGGGTACATGCTGGAGGAGCCGGAACCTGTCGCATGAAATCCCTGCGTCGTTCGATCCGCCAGTCTGCGCTCATTCTAACGGCAGGGCTTCTCCTGGTCTTTACCGGGAGACACGCAAGGGTCTGGTGATCCTGCTGGCCCTTGGATCAGGGATGATCCTTCTTGTCGCGTGGGTAGGCAGTGGGTGGCTGGCCAAGAAAGTGCTGACCCCGTCGAGGTATTGAATACCGGCGCCGAAGCGATGTCTGAAGCCGAGCTGGGGAAGCGATTCACTTTGGATTCACCCTAGCCCTTGTCAGCGATGACGCTGTGCGCCTCAAGTCCCTTGATGAGGGCCGCCGCTTCGGTCATGTCGGCCATTTGCCCGGCGGTCAGACGCACGCGCAAGGGATTGCCCAAGGCTTCGACTGCCGCATGAATTTTGGTGCTCAGCCCACCCAGGCTCCATCCGATGGCTTGATCGCCCGCTTTTTTTGGGTGCCGGTCGCGTGTTGGTGGGCTCGCACGATGGTCGAGTCGATGAACAACGGCTCCAGATCGGCATCGCGCTTGAGGACTTCGGTCATCCGGGCCCAAACGCCTTTCTTGCCCAGCGGGAAAAACACATGTACTCCGTGTGCCACGCTCCGAAGTGCTTGGGCAGGTCGCGCCACGGCGAGCCCGTGCGGGCGATCCACAACACCCGCTTCGACAAAGAGGCGGTTGTCGCGCCCGGTTACCCCGCGCTCGCTGGCCTTGCCTGAGTATAACGGCTCGATTCGCTTCCATTGGTCTTCGCGCAACACCTTCCGATCCATTCTCGCAAACTCCAAAAACGAACATGTGCATGATTTTGTTATTTGTAAACAGACCCTAGGAGCCTGCCCGACATTGACCGTTCTACTACGGCGAACGGCGCACAGGCATC
>CAZGYZ010000452.1:0-1986 GCA_964530675.1 uncultured Nitrospira sp.
TCGACGGTTCTGGCTGGATGGCTGAGCTGGACTTGCATGGGGGCATCATAGGCTGGCCAGCAGGCACGAGGCAAGGGGTGGCGCTCGTGAGGCGCGAGGGGTTAGGGCTGAAATGTTGACAGGGCTAGGCAAGCGAGATTCAGCAACATATCGCCTTACGTCTCGCGTTTCACACCGTACGGTTCCTCAGATCGTCGCTTCTCGCAGAAACTTTGCCGATTCTTCCGGCGCCACAGGATTGATGTAGAACCCGGTGCCCCATTCGAAGCCGGCGACTTGCGTGAGCTTGGGAATGATTTCGATGTGCCAATGGTAGAAATCCCCGGTTTTCTCGTGGAGGGGGGAGCTATGGAGGATAAAGTTGTAGGAGGGCTTTGCGAGGACCTTATCCATCCGTCGCAGCGCTTCCGAAAGAATCGGCGCAAGGAACTCGAATTGTGTTTTTTGGCCCTCTTCGAAGTAGCCGGCATGGCGTTTAGGGATAATCCACATCTCAAAGGGAAAGCGTGGAGCATAGGGAGTGACGCAGAGGAACTCGGGATTTTCCGCCACGATGCGATCGCCGTCCGAGAGGTCTTGCCTGAGAATATCGCAGTAGATGCAGCGTTCTTTCTGCTCATAATGGGCCCGGCACCCGTCGATTTCCTCGAATACGCTGGTCGGGATGATCGGCAAGGCAATGAGTTGCGAGTGACTGTGTTCCAGTGTGGCGCCGGCTGACGCTCCATGGTTCTTGAAAATCAGAATGTAACGGAACCGCACATCTTTCTTGAGATCGATCATGCGGTCGCGATAGGCCCACAACACGTCCTCGATCCGCTTGGTCGGCATGTCGGCCAGGCTTTCCTTGTGGTTGGGGGTTTCGATGATGACTTCATGGGCCCCGATGCCGTTCATGCGATCATAGAGGCCGAGGCCTTGGCGGTCGAGCGTGCCTTCGATTTGGAGTGCGGGGAACTTATTCGGTACGACACGGACGGTCCAGTTCGGGTTATTGGGTTCCACCGGCTGTGGCCGATAGGCCATAATTTCTTTCGGCGTCAGTCGTTCCTGCCCCGGGCAAAATGGGCAGAGTGTTGCGGCCAATGGTCGAGCGGTTTGCACGGGAACGAAGTCGTGAGGTCGAGCGCTACGTTCCGTCGAAATAATGACCCATCGACCGACAATCGGATCACGTCTGAGATCGGGCATTTCCACCTCCAAGCTCGTGAAAGGTAAAACGTAAAACGTAAAACGTAAAACGTCAGATGTAAAATATCAGTCCTTGTCCCAGTGCTGGATCGTTTCACGTCTCACGTTTCACCTTTCACGCGTATAATCAGACTCGCCATAGGTTTGCTTCGAACTCCGGACCTGGAACAAGGAAGATCGCAGGTTTGTGGTGCGGATAACGTGCGATTTCCAAATGATGTTCCAACACCAGAATGGTCATGTGGAGTTCCTGCCCGGCTATGAGCTGTAGCTCCTTGAATGGCACAGCCAGTTCTATAATATTCTGACGACACATCGATTGATAGGAGCCGATCTCTTGCCAGGATCCGCTGGCTTGTTTCTGTGAAAGCACAAACTGGTTTGGTGCTGACGGCTCGAGTGAAAATGATAGGCGATAGAGGTGCTCGGGCGTCTGCATCTGTAGCTCGACCGTAAGCCCTGCCTGACGTGGCCGTGATTGCTCGTCCGGATCGAGCCGGAGATAGAGCTGGTCGAGACTCCAGCCAAACTGAATGTCGGTCCATATCCCTTCAGCCTTCCACATTGCGCCGAGCGGCGGCAGAGTCTTGATCCTGCCTGCTCCGCGCCATTCGAAAAAGTCTGTCACCTGTCCATCGATGGAGGGGGTGAGCGAAGCAAGCGGCATGGTCACGAGGTCGGCATCCGGCACAGCGCGGAGATGGCAGATCGGCTGATTCAACTGCTCCGGTGGCGTGAGGCCCGCGATCGTCCACACGTTCCGAAGGTGGGTTCGAAAGAGCCGATCGAATTCTG
>CAZGYZ010000453.1:0-1980 GCA_964530675.1 uncultured Nitrospira sp.
ACGCAGCCGCCTCGAAAATCATTATTCCGCATAAATGCGTGACATGCCCACTGAGCATTCACACAAGGCGTTACACTCCGCACCGAAGAAGCTTCCATCGCCGCTCAGAAATCTTGAGAGCCTTCTTCGACCGAACACTCTGACACGCTTGGCCTATTCTGCACACATGCACCCATCAAGCTGACGAGTCCCAATGTAGATCATATTGTTCCTATACCGAGTAAAGCCCTTCTGCCGGCTGAATAACCGCAACAAACAGTCCGAAGACTTCTGCTCCACAAAAAATCCGTAGTCCGCTCCTGACGGCGAAGCCACCAGAAAAGGTCGTGGCCCGAGTGAGCCGGTTAAGAGTACTGTAGTAGTAGCCTCAGCAAGCTTCTCGGCCACCTCCTGCTTCTCCCCCTGCTCAACAAGGATCGAGCTCATCCGATCCACGAACGTGTGCCGGCAATTCTGATCCGACAGAGATGTCACCTGCGCCACCGTCGTACAGCCGCCCATAAAAAGGATAGCAACCGCGACTAGCGCTTTTTCAATTGCCGAACACTCGCTATTCCTCATTCTGAAGTCCCATAGTCTTAGCGCCAAACGCCTAACGCTCCGCGCCAACACACAAGGAAACGATTTCTGCCGCTTTATTTCTGCGCAAAGAACTACGCCGCGTGGAGAAGGAATTCAACTTTTATGGCCTCGTAGGGGAACTCAACGTTGCCAGTCTCGGTGCGATTGAGCAGGCCCGCAGACAACAGAGCCGTCACATCGCTGTGCACGGCCTTCACGTCGCGTTGAACGCGACGTGCCGCTTCGCGTATGGAGACCGGCCCGGCGCCGCACAAGGCCTTCAGAAGCTGCCATCGTTTGGCCGACAGGACTTTCCAAAGAAGTTCCGGCGTCGCGAAGCCAATGCGCGCCGACCGCTGGGTCTTCCCAGACCTCCAGGTTTGCACAAACTCCTTCATGCCTTCATCGGGTGACCGTACTTCAAGCGTGACTGTTTTCATTGTTCCACCTCGCTAAGTCTCCATAATACCCACAACATCTATCGGAAGCACTACTTCAACTACCTCACCTGGCGGCACCGCAAAGGCCAGCAGAGGACGTGTGTATAGATCATCGTCGTACTGACGTACTGATGCCCAAGCAGCTCCTGAATCGTCAGAACATCATACCGGTCTTCAAGCAGATGGGTGGCGACGGAGCGAAGATGGGGTTATTGCTTCAGGCGGGCGCGGACATTCTCGAAAACACGTTCACCGGGTATCGGCTTCACTTTCCCCTCAAGGACTTCATGATAGCGTCTTTGCGCTTCCATTAACCAGGCGCGTTTAACATCGGCGTCAGCTGGACCATCGAGTTCAGCGATTAGTGCCCGCAGCAACTTGGTCTTGTCTTCAAATCTCAGAGACTGAATCTTTGCTTCAATCTCAGCGACATCAGTTGACATAGTTACATCCGTGCTGCGAACTACAAAACGCAAAGACGAGGTCATTGTCCATTTTTAGGCTTTCGCTCAAAGATGCTGAATATCGACATCTCCCCATTTCCCCCGCAAATACTCCGCAACAAGCCGACGGTGACAATGGTGGGGTGTCGGCTCGCTGCAAAGTAAGCACGCACCAGCAACGAGATCCTTATTGACGGATGCTTCTATCCGACGCTCCGCCATCAATGCCAAGAACTGCTTCTCGTAGGTTTCCCAGTCGCCACCATTCTTCTTATATGCGTCCAGCATTGCTTGAGTTGGCGCTAACATTGGCAGGTGGACGTAGTCAATGTGGACAACTTCGCGCAGAAAGAACCTAAGATCGTCCTTCTTCGTGAACCCTGCCAGTTGGGAAACATTGTTTAGCCTCGTGTCCAATACACGCTGAAGGCCGGGCTGTTTTAGGTGGGCAAAGAACTGCTCCGCATTTTTCTTCGTGAAACCAATAGTAAAAATCTTCATGAAGCGGATGCTCTCTCGAGCTGCTTCATATTTTC
>CAZGYZ010000454.1:0-1975 GCA_964530675.1 uncultured Nitrospira sp.
CTGTCCGGGGAAATCTACATTTTCAAGAACAATACGGATTCGCTCGGCAATACCTACGGGTGCCATGAAAACTTCCTCATGCGCCGCGACGTCGATTTTTGGAAGGTCACGGAGCAGCTCATTCCCTTCTTCGTCACGCGGCAGGTCTATAGTGGAGCGGGGAAGGTTCTAAAAGTATCCGGCAAGCCTCAGTACTTTATTTCTCAACGGGCCCAGCACATTCACGAGAAGACCTCCTCCTCGACGACCTCCTCGCGCAGCATCATCAATACTAGAGACGAACCTCACTCCGACGCGGAACGTTATCGGCGGCTCCATATCATCGTCGGGGATTCCAACATGTCGGAGTTCGTGACCTATTTGAAGGTCGGCACGGCGACGTTGGTCCTGTCCATGATCGAGGAAGGGTACGTCGTCCAAGGGATGGAGTTCGAGGATCCGGTCAAAGCCATTCGGGAGGTGTCTCGCGATCCCACCTTGAAGCGGAAGATTAAGCTGGATGATGGTCGCCAGCTGACGGCGGTCGAAGTACAGCGGGTCTATCTGGATCGAGCGCAGGAGTATTTGGCCCAACAGGAGCACGATCCGGTTCTCGACGATGTGTGGCAACGATGGGCCATGGTGCTGGATAAGCTCGAAGATGATCCGATGCAGCTCGTGCGTGAAATCGATTGGGTGACCAAACGCCATCTGATCCAGTCCTATATCGACAAGAAGGGATGCGGCTGGGACGATCCACGGGTATTTCTGCTCGACCTTCAATTTCATGATGTGAAACGGACTCGCGGGTTGTACTATCTGATGGAGTCCCGGGGGATGATCGAACGGGTGGTGGAGGAGGAAGCGGTGCAGCGGGCTATGTCGACTCCGCCGCAGACCACGAGGGCGAAGGTGCGCGGCGATTTCATCCGGTTTGCCCGCGCGAAGAATCGGTCCTATACGGTCGACTGGACTTATCTGAAACTCAATGGCTACTGGGAAGAAACGATTCTCTGTATGGATCCCTTCAGTGCTGTGAATCGGCGTGTGGATGAGTTACTCTCGCAAGTCGCGGGGCTACGGTTCTACCGATGATGATGACATCGCCCAAATCGACGCGTATGCGGATCTCACGGCTGGACCGAACGCTGATCACGGCCGTCTTGTTGTTGTCCAGCGTCTTTCCCGTCGAGTTGTTTTCCAATACGCCTCCAGCGCCGATGGGTCACGATGGGGAATATAGCGGCAAGCAGGGGCAGGTGCTGGTGGTCAAGGTGAAGGGCGAAGAACAGGCGACGGAGGTGAAGGGGACGTTTCTCAGCCGGACGATTCCATTTTTCCGCGAGTTCAGGCCAGGGGAGCCGGCCGGCTATATCGGTTTGATAGGGATCGACATGCAGGACGAGCCTGGGACCTATGAACTGTCCGTCGAAGTGAAGCAGGGAGAACAGGCGAAGCAGTTGAGCTTCAATGTTCAGGTGGCCAAAGAGAAGTTTACCGTCGAGCATCTGAAGCTGCCGAAAGACAAGGTCGATCTGGACGAGAAGAGCACAGCGCGTTGGAAAGCCGAGCAGGCACAGGTCAAGCAGGCGCTCGCAGAGAACTCGCGCCTGAAGTTATGGCGCAGCAACTTCGTGGAGCCGGTGAGCGGTAAGCGCACCGGCATCTTCGGCAGCGTGCGGATCATGAACGGCCAGGCGCGCAATCCTCATAACGGAGAAGATATCGGTGCGCCGATGGGGGCCGATGTCGCGGCGACGAATGACGGAATCGTCCGGATCACTGTCGACCATATTTTCTCCGGCAAGGGTGTCTTTGTCGATCACGGCTTGGGCTTCTACTCGATGTACTTCCACCTGTCGGAGATTCTGGTCAGAGACGGGGACTTGGTCACAGCGGGGCAAATCATCGGCAAGGTGGGAGCGACTGGCCGCGCCACCGGCCCGCATCTCCATTGGGGCGTCAAACTCAACGGCGCCCGCGTGAATCCCTATGC
>CAZGYZ010000455.1:0-1959 GCA_964530675.1 uncultured Nitrospira sp.
CGATCTATGCCTGGGCCTATAAAGAGCTGCAAGATGCGGAGCAGCCGGATCTGTTCGTCATCATCGGCACGGCCTCAGCCGGATTGGACGATGTGTTTGCCGTGACGGATAAGGATTTCGAGACGCCTCTCGGGGTCGTGTCCGCCGATCAACCGATCCTGCGTCAGCTCAAGGCCAAGCTCCCGGCCTTCTTTGAAGACGATCTCTGTCACCAAGCGGAACAGGCGATAGAGTTCCAGCTCCCGTTTCTTCAGGACATTGTGGGAACCAAGAAACCTTTTACCATCGTGCCGATCTTGAGTTCATTTTCTGCGGCGAGCCTGGGGGATCCGACGGTTCGTCACTCGGTCGACCAGTTCTTGACCGGGCTTCGTGAGATCCTCATACAATCGGGCCGGGCCTACTGCGTGATAGCGGCAGGAGAACTGGCCCATCTGGGCATGCGCTACGGAGACAAGGCGCCTCCGACTGACTTCTCCTTTCATCGCTGCATGCAGTTCGACCTGGAAATGTTGAAACCGGTGGAGGAGCGCCAGCCGGAAGAATTCGCCAATTACATCAGGAAAGAACAGGACCAGCGCCGGATCTCCGGCTTCTCCCCCATCTATTCCTTGCTGCGGTTGATCGAAGCGGAGAGCGGGCAGGTCTTACGCTATGACCGCGGGATCACGGACCAATATAATTCGACGGTGACTTACGCCAGCATGGCCTTCTTCTAGCTTCGGCTGCTGAAACAGACTCCCAGCTGCGTTCTCACCTCGAACAGGTCCTCAACGTACCCCAGAGGGTACGCCTCCGGCCTGTTCTTCGGCTGCGGCCTTGCTAGATAGTCTGTTTGACCAGCCTGACGGGAGGCTGTTAGACCCCCCCAACTTCGTTCTCGGTTCGTCACGATTATCAACGTACCCCTTCGGGAAGAGCTGCCCGCAGTTCGAGGCGGGCGGGTGAAAACTGTGACGCCCTCCGACCGCGTGAAATTTGTGTGGCGTATTCAATGTCTGTATCCTCAACATCTGACTCCACTCCTTCGACTAAAGGGAGCAATGACATGCTGACTCAGAAGACGACGAAAATCGTGTCAGACGGAAAGTGGTATCCGCTCGGTGCGACGCTCATTGGTGAGGGTGTGAATTTTGCGCTCTACTCCAAGCATGCGAGCGACGTGTTTCTCCTGCTCTTCGATCGGCCTGAGGGAGAGCCGACGGATATCATTCAACTCTCAACTCGGACGAAGTATGTCTGGCATGCCTGTGTCCAGGGAGTTCAGGCGGGCCAGCTGTATGGATTCAAGGTGTGCGGCCCATTCAAGCCCGCCGAGGGGTTGCGGTTCAACGAGCGGAAATTACTGATGGATCCCTATGCGAAAGCGCTCACGGGGAAGTTTCGCAACATGGACAATCTGTTGCTGGCGTATGGCGCCCAGGCTCCCGATAAAGACCTGTCGCAAGATCTGCGAGACAATACGCGAATGGTGCCGAAGTCGATCGTCGTCGATGATCGCTTCGACTGGCAAGGCGATACCCCGCCGGCGATTCCGTTCGAAAAGCTGGTGGTTTACGAGGTGCATCTCAAAGGTTTTACTGCGCATCCTTCAGCGAACGTGCAGCATCCCGGCACCTATTTGGGGTTTGTCGAGAAAATACCCTATCTCCGTAATTTGGGGATCAATGCGGTCGAGTTGTTGCCTGTGCATGAACACTATGTCGAGGATTTTCTCCTCGATAAAGGACTGACCAACTATTGGGGGTATAACACCATTGGGTTCTTTGCCCCGGAATCGTCATATGGCACCCAGCAGGCGCCTGGGTGTCAGGTAGCCGAGTTCAAGACGCTGGTTCGAGCACTCCACAAGGCCGGTATCGAAGTGATCCTCGATGTGGTCTACAACCATTCGGCCGAAGGCAACGAATGTGGGCCCACGCTGTGTTTTAAGGGCATCGATAACCCGTCGTACTATTG
>CAZGYZ010000456.1:0-1947 GCA_964530675.1 uncultured Nitrospira sp.
CATTGGATCGCCGTACAGGTCGGAGCCAGCGATGTCATGAAAGCCTGGAGGCCGGAGTATTTTGGCCGGACGATGGCACGGTTGAGCCGTCACCCTGGTGTAGGGTTTGTCTTGATTGGCACGGTCGCCGAGGCGGATGCCATCGAACTGGCCAAGCAGACCTACCGGGCCGACGGGGGAACCGCACCAATTCTCGATGCAAGCGGCCAGACGACGCTCAATCAACTTGTCGGCCTGCTCTCGCGCTGTCAACTGCTCCTCACCAACGACACGGGACCGATGCACCTTGCAGTTGGTGTTGGAACTTCGGTCATCGATCTGTCGGTCGGCCATGTCGATCACAATGAAACGGGGCCCTATGGGCCAGGCCATTGGGTGATTCAGCCGGATCTCGCCTGCTCGCCCTGCGGCTTCGACCAGATCTGTGCCCACCATGCCTGTAAAGATCGATTGGTCCCCGAAGAGATTGCGAACCTCTGTCTCCATGCCATTGGACTTGCTCCGTTTCCCTTATGGAGCGCAGGAGTACGTGTCTATCAATCCGGCGCAGATGCCGATGGACTCGGCTCCTTCATCTTGCGCGCGGGACATGTCGATGCAAGCGCCGCATGGTATGCCGACTTTTGGAGGAGATTCTGGTACGAAGATTTCACCGGCATGCCCAGTCAATTAGCTCCGGTCTCTGAGCCGGCGCCGGACCGAGACCAGTCGTTGGTTTGGATGAAAGAAGCGGTTCAGCCTCTGCTTCAGTTGGAACAGCGCGCCCGGCATATCGCAGCGCTCACGAGGCGTCACCCGCTGCCGGTCTCAGTTCTACAACGGGAGCAGGCGCTGCTCCGCCAAGAGCGAGAGCAGCTTTTGCCTCGGATGATAGCCCATTCGGTCTCTGGCCCTGCTACCGTTGCCATGATCCGAGACATTCATAACGACGATGTCGTCGGGCTGACGATGCTGGCCGATCGGCACGTGCAAGCCTATCGACGTTGGCAGCAGCGTATCGCCAGAGCCGGATCGTTGTTGTCAACCGCATCGGCACAGATCGAGACACAACGGCGCCCATTGCCGATGATATCAAGCGCCGCCACAGGATAGGCGCGCGAGACAGGCGGGAAAGGCGAGACTGGCGGGACGGGGTAAAGGGGTAAAGGAGTAATGGGGGTAAGGTAACGAGACGGGCGGGGGAGGGTTCGAAGTTCGAGGTTTTCAGAATATAGAACTCAGAACTTCGAACTAGGAACTACGCGTCATTTCTTTCACAAGGAGTTAAGCCATGCGTATCACACTCGATCAGGATCAGTGGGAGGTGAGTGACGATCAGCCGGTCAGTGACGCTCTAACGCAGATCAGCGATCGCGCCCACGTGCGACATCGGCTGGTCACTTCACTGAAGCTCGGGGGGAGTCCGATCACAGATCGCGATCTTCAGCCCATGCTGTTAAGTAAGCTTCTCAAAGAAGTCGGACCGATCGACGCCTGCTCACAGAATATTCCGGAGATTATGACGAGCGCTGCGCCGACCATCACCAAGTTTGCCTCGACGTTGAAAGCCGAGGCCCAGGGATTCCTTACGCCGCTGCGTATGAACGGCATCATTCCTTCAGGATTGGACCGATGGTTCGGACAGTTGGCCGATTATGTGGAACTTCTTCAGGCCGCCGGGCCTGGCAGGCCAGCCGGCGGTGATCTGCAAGCCCTCTCTTCCTGGATTCAGGAACTCTTGGATGCCCGGTCTATTGAAGACCCGGTTCGCATGGCGGATATCCTTGAGTTTGAAGTTATCCCGCATTTGGCATCGAGCCCGCATTAATCATGAACGCTTCTTCTGTCGAATGTGAAATGTTGAATTTTGAATGAGGAATGTACGGAAATTATCAGATGCTTTCGCACAGCCAGTTGCTGTCGATTCCGTCAATTCAACATTCATCATTTGTCATTCATCATTTCCTA
>CAZGYZ010000457.1:0-1944 GCA_964530675.1 uncultured Nitrospira sp.
AACAGTTCGCGTGCTGCACCACCCGCGTCGACACGCTCCCGAGGAGAAACCGGGCAATGCCGCCCAGCCCTTTGGCCCCCATCACGATCAGATCGGCATGGTGTTTGGAAGCGATCTTCATGATCTCTTCAGCCGGCTTCCCAAGCTGACACACAGGCTCGGCCGTAAATTCCGCCTTGATCAGCTTCTGCGCGCTCTCTTCGACCAACCTACGACCTGTCTCCTTCAGTTCCGGGTACTTGAGGAACGGCATCACATGGAGCACGCTCACGTGAATCGGCATGCGCTCGCCCTTGCCGGTCGAACGGTCCGGCTGAAACTTGGTCAGCACAAACTTCAAGGCTTTGGCCGATGCGTCCGACCCATCGATGGCCAAGGTAATTCGCCGCACCGGTGCCGCCTCTCCCTTGACGACCAGCACAGGACAGGTCGCATGATGAATGAGATTCGTCGACACACTGCCGAGCATGAAGCGGTCGAGGGCGTCGAGGCCTTTGCTTCCCACCACCAGGAGCCCGTCCCGTTTCGGCGCGCGTTTCAAGATCACTGGGGCGATCGCCCCCTGCTCCTTGCGGACTGTGCCCTTGAGCTTCAGCGCCGCCAACTGCTTCTTGGTGTCTGTGATGGTGATGGCCGAGCGCGTTTCCATGCGCGCTATTTCTTCCTGGATGTACCGCTCACTGCCGGCCATCCCTGGCTGCGAGAGCAACGGCGTGCGGAGCGCACCGATATCCAGCACATGCAGCGCCATGACCGTTGCCGGCTCCATGAACGGCAGTTGGGCCACCCAGTTCAGCTCCCATCGCCCATACTTCGATCCATCCGTCGCCACGAGCACATTCATGTTGCGCCTCCTTTCGATTGAGTTCCCACCACATTCGAACCGACAGGGTGAAACCGGCTGTGAAATGTCTCCGGCGACAGCCCCGCGAGAGCCGCGCAGCGGCCAAGTGCCGCGGGACTCTTGATGTCTACCTCGGATAGCCGAATCATGCACTGGCGCGCAATCTGCTACGACTGCGCCGTGATATCCACCCTCCGCACATTTGCCCAGCCGCTGACGGGATCCACCATCTGCGTGAAATGAATCGGTGCATGCCGTCCATGTTGAATCGACACCATGGCCGCAGTGCCTCTATCGAAAAGACACTGCACGGCACAATAGCCCAAATCCCACAGGCTGGCAAAGGCAAAGGGACGGTGACTCTTCAAGCCAATCAATATCGGCTGCTTCGCACCCCCCTGGACCTGCCACTCGTAGAACCCCGTGGCAATCACCAGGCAGCGCCGTGCCTTGAAGGCGGCACGAAAGGAGGGCTTTGCCGCCACGGTCTCCGCTTTGGCATTGATGCACTGAGCCCGATCTTCGGGTCTTTGGCCCAGGATGGGATTCGGTCGATGACACCCAAGGAAATTCGCGAGAGCCTGCAGGTCTCCAAACAGGGAGCCATGGATCTGTTGAATCCGCTCCTAGAAGCCAAGCTAGTCCAACACAGCGGTACCCAAAAATCCGGGCACTATAAGGCTGACCTGAGGACTTGCTTCTCTGGTTTGTTTGGTTCATTTGGTTCGATGGCCGAAAGAAACGAGATAAACCAGACAAACAAAACAAACCCGTTTTGCGCGTTTCCCGCCAGTCGCGCGCTTCTCGCCCCGTAGACATTCCTAGGCATCCCGCGTAGATTTTCACGCCGTGGCCGCTACTCCTCCTAAACACTTCTCAATGATCCGCGAGTTTCACTTGGCCGACTTTCTCACGCTGGCCAATGCCGCGAGCGGGCTCGGGGCATTGTTGTTCAGCATGCTCTACATGGGTAGCCAGTCGCCGGCCCATTTCTTCGCCGCCACGGCCTTCACGCCGGCGGCTCTGGTCTTCGACTGGCTCGATGGCCGTGTCGCCCGATGGCGGCGCAAGCATTCGGCGCTCGGGCGCGAGTTGGATTC
>CAZGYZ010000458.1:0-1943 GCA_964530675.1 uncultured Nitrospira sp.
ATTCGATGATTGCTTCTTGCGGGATTACCAGGCGAGTTCCCAAGTTCACCCGCAGTTCCACGTTGGCATACATGTCCGGCTTGAGCGTATCATCGCGGTTATCGAGTTCGAACCGCACCTTTGCCGTGCGGGTTTTCGGGTCCAAGGTGGGATAGATGAAGCCCAGGTGGCCGGTCAACACTGTGCCAGGATCGTAGGTGAGGGTGACGGCAGCCTTCTGTCCCGCTTTCACGAACGACAGCTCGTATTCATAGATGTCCGCCAAGATCCAGATGTGTGAGAGATCAGCAATGGTGTAGAGCTCCTGGCCAGGCTCCACATGTGCACCGGCCAAGGCCTCTTTCTTCATGACTGTCCCGGTGATGGGCGAATGGATCGGCAGGGCCTTCAGTACCTTCCCGGTCTTTTCGAGTTCTCGGATGTGATCATCCGTGATATCCCAGAGCTGAAAGCGGCGCTTGGTCGCTGCAAGCAAGTCCTTAGAACCTTGAGCCACTTCCGGGAATTCGCTCTCACCCATTTGCTTGCGGCCTTGTAACGCCAGGAGATATTCCTCCTGACTCGCCACCAGATCAGGACTATAGATCGTGAACAGTGTCTGTCCTTTCTTCACACGATCTCCTGTCGCACTGACAAACAGCTGCTCGATCCAACCGTGAAACTTGGTCGAGACTTTGGCCAGCGCTCGTTCATCCACGGCGACGCGCCCGACTGTCCGGATGACCTTCTCCAGGGGACGACGCGCCGCCTGCTCGTACTTTACGCCGATCGTTTGAAGTCGCTCAGGCGGAATGGTGACTATGCCGACGGGGACTGGCTCCGGCGAAGCCGGTTGCTGTCCCCGCGGCCTTATCCCCTCACCCCTTACCCCTAACCCCTCACTCTTTCCAGCCATGTCGTCCTGTCTGGACTCCGCCAGCGAAAGCATTGCTGGTTGTGAAATCAACCAGACGACTGCGGCGGTGAAGATGAGCCCCGCTGCCATACCGACGAGACGCTGGCGTGTCATGACCCCGGTTTCCTTTCAGGCATCGGTCCGCCTAACGGTCCGCCCGTCACCGCTTCGAGCCTGGCCACGGCCCTCTCGTGGCTCACCATCTCGCTATGGAGTTCCAACTGGCTTTCTTGCAACGTGAGCAGGCTGTTGAGGAGTGTGAGGAAATCCACCTTCCCCACCGCATACCCAGCCTGCGCAGCCTGCAATCCGAGCGTTGCCTGCGGAATGATGGCATCGCGCAAGAGGGTGATCAGCCGTTCGGCGCGCTGGGCCTGCACGAATCCATCCTTCACCTGGAACAACAGATCCTGGCGAGTCGCCGTAAAATCTTCACGCGCTCCTTCCAAGCCGGCGCGTGCCTCCCTGACGCCTTCTTTCTGCTTCGTTTCATAGAACAGCGGGATCTTGATCCCCACCATCACCTGGTACCCGTTGTCGTTGGTCCGATCGTTCCGAAGTCCCAAGGCCGTCACATCGAAATCCGGGTAATATTGCTGCTTGGCCAGTGAAACGGAGCGCTCCGAGCGATCAATGCTCTTTGCCGTCGCCAACAGTGCGGGGGAAAACTCGTCGGCGCGCCGGCTGAGTTCCTGGAGTGGAATCGTCAGTATCGTGGTGTGAATTTCCTCCGGTGTTCCCAATGGTCCAGACGGCGGACGATTCACGAGACGATTGATTGCGGCATGCAGACTTTCTTTTTGTTGATCCAAGACCGCTAACCGATCCAGAACCCGCGAGATCTCGACCTGAGCACGGAACACATCTTGTTGGGCCGCTTGTCCCACGCTGTAGCGGGCTTTGGCCGTCTTCTCGAACTGCATCAAGAGCACTTTGTTCTTCTCGACGATTTCGGTGCTCTTGTGAATGAAATGCAGGTTGAAATAGGCCTCTTTCAACGATGCGATGAGCCTCAGACGGGTCGCGTTGAATTCCTGCTCCAGCCGTT
>CAZGYZ010000459.1:0-1943 GCA_964530675.1 uncultured Nitrospira sp.
GCCGCTTGCATTTGACTCGAACGAGACTCCGCTTGCTGCCGCTCGACCATTTGTTCTGCACGCCTGATCCGATCTTGGATGGCAGCAATCTTCGGTGCATACTTTTGGCGCAGGCTGTCCGATTGTTTATCCCTGGCTTCACGGCCGGATTGTTGCAACCGCACACGGAAATCCCGCTCGGATTCGCCTGGCTCGGAGTGTTCTTTCGTGCTGGGACTCTTGTAAAGATCGACTTTCTGGGTGCGGAATAGCCAGCTGGAAAAATCCTTGTTCCAAACTTCATAACTCTTGGCTTTGCTCGCCGCACTGGGAACAGATCCGAACTGCGCGCTGTCTGTGGGAGTTGATTCCAAATCGGCCAGGGCCAAGCCTGCTTCCACTGCCCGGTCCCAATCCACCGCCACCGCACCGTCCGAGATCGGCACAAGCAGGGTTATATCCTGAGTCACGTCGACGCCGGCCTTACTATCAGATACGCGCACCTGTGATGCACCGAGTAACATCGGCTGGTAGATCAAAGCGCTGCCGCTCGGCTGGCTTCCTCGGACAGGGATAAAGTGCTGCGGCACATCGGGCGCCAACATCGGACGTGAGGGGTGAGGGGTGAGGCGTAAGGGGGTAGGAGCAGCAGACTCCCCTTCACCCTTCACCCCTAACCCCTTACCGGCTTTGAGCGGGTCCATGAGCGTCTTGATCTGCGTCCGAGTCATCGGCCCTCGAAGGTAAGACAGCGTCCATCTTGTCTGAAAGACTTCCGGTGCATCTTCATGAACATTGTTCATGAGAAAGACACGATTGCCGAGGCCGGCGAGAAGCTGCTCCATCGCCTGTTTATCGAACTTCCTACCAGAGCTTGCCGATGCGCCTTCCAGTCCTTCTAGCACGCGAGCCTTGTCTCGTTCGGTTTGCAGCCGTCCAATGAACCAGGTGCCGGTATTCGCCAAGCCCTTGTAGTCCAGATCGACGGGGTTCTGTGTCGCCAATACGACGCCCAGACCAAATGCGCGGGCCTGCTTCAGCAACGCGAGCAAGGGTTGCTTCGAGGGCGGATTGGCGACGGGGGGGAAGTAGCCGAAGATTTCGTCCATGTAGAGAATGGCGCGGAGACTGGTCGTGCCGGACTGCGCCCGTACCCAGCCGAGCGTCTGGCTCAGCAGTAACGTGACAAAGAACATCCGCTCGGCATCGTTGAGATGCGCGATCGAGAAAATGGCGAGCCGCGGCTTGCCCCCTGGCGAATGGAGCATCTGGCCGACATCGAGCGCGTCGCCTTCCAACCAGGCAGAAAATCCCGGCGCAGCTAATAAGTTATTTAACTGCATGGCGAGGGCAAAGCGTTCCTTCGAGGGATAGAACGAATCCAGATCCAACACGCCTATCTTGGCAACTGGCGGCGTCTGGATCTGCTGGATCAATGTGGCCAGATCCAGATCCTGTCCTGCTCTCCATGTGTGGTCGAGAATCGTCGACAAAAGAATGTGTTCGCGACTCTTTATTGGATCGGCCTCGACGCCGACGAGACCTAAGAGACTCGTCACCGTCGTGCTGATCCGCTCGCGCAGCATCTCGGGATCGTCCAGCGTCTCCTGCGACGGCGCCGCAAAGGACTTGAGGATGGAAACGGGAATACCCGCATTGCTGCCAGGTGTATAGACGACAACATCGGCCGCATCACGGAGTTTTTGAATCCGCTCGCTGCTCTGGCCCCAATCTCCCAAGCCTTTCTTCCACATCTCGGCCTGCTGCGTTGCATAGTCAGCCGGCGAGAGCCCCTTCTTGCGGGCATCGTCTTCGTTGATCCATGGTGCGAAATCTTCCCCGCGCAGTTGCGGAAAGTTCAGCATCAGATTGGCAAGATCCCCCTTGGGATCGATGATCAGTGCAGGGATGCCGTCGATCGCCGCTTCTTCGAGCAAACCGATGCAAAGACCGGTCTTCCCGCT
>CAZGYZ010000460.1:0-1940 GCA_964530675.1 uncultured Nitrospira sp.
TTTCCTAGGGTTGCACCCCCGCACAAGCTCCTATAGGAGGACGGAACGTGGTTCATGTGGAACGAAAACGATTCAGTGCTGAGACAAATTTGCCCGCCGTCCCGGCAGGGATCGGCGAGACAGATGGGACAAGGCAGTGAAATGCTGAGGTGGTGGGGCCTGGTAGGTGCTCCGGCACCTCCCGTCGCAACCCTCACGGGCTCGGTCAGGCGGAACGCCTTCGGAAATTCCCTCGCAGCCTCGGTCAGTTTCCGCTTTCCTTCCTGGCCAAGCCTCGGTTGGTCCCCGCGCCTCCGGTGACCTCCGCTCCCGCCAGTCCCTACTATCTTGGTAACAGGAAATTCAGAATGGCCCCGTTTTCTTGTCTCGATGGGGCAGGCTCGTAGAACATATGGCTAATGGCGTATGGTTCAGAACAAGACAGGGAGCGGCCCTTGCCATTGACGGGCTGTCAGGCCTTAACGGAAATGACTCCTGACACCATTTTCTTCTCCACTGCGGAGGGCTCGATCTGTACCCATGCTGAACACGGGAGCGCCTAAATTGACAGGTAGATCGCCATATTTGAGTCAGCAAGCGGCTCTGTGCCTTGCTGTATCGGAAGTGCCGCCGTGTGGCCCTCTGGGCGTGGCAGATCGAAGAACGGTTGGTTGAACAGCCAGAGCGCATACTTGTGGTGGGATATGACTACGAATCACGAGCAGTCGCGGATACGGGCCCAATCCGTGTCGCGACGATGAAGCAGTCCCTGCGCGTTCTCTGGCTCGGGCACATCTTTTCGGTTCAACATGCTGTCTTGTACAACGCGACGAGCAATCTGGAGAAACGGGATGCCGCGGAGAAAGAAGTCGTGGCCAACGCGAAAGAGATTGCGATCACGTTTACGCCGTTCTATGGCGAAGCGAGGGCTGAGCAGCTCTTTACCCTGCTGCGCGGTCATTATGTCGCGGTCAAAGAATATTCCGAAGCCACCGTCGTGGGGAGCAAACTCCAGCAGGATGCTGCGCTTGCCCACTTGGCGTCCAATGCCGACGACATCGCCGTATTCTTCAACGGGGTCAACCCCAACTACCTGCCGAAAGACACCGTTCGGGGCCTGATTGCGGCACACGGAGCCCACCATGTTCTCCAGATCAACCAGTACCAGAAGAAGCAGTATGCGCAGCTAGAGGCAAGCTGGCCGATGATGCGACAGCACGTCTATGTCATTGCCGATACGCTCATGACGGCATTGGTGGAGCAGTTTCCTGACAAATTCTCATGAGGGCCGAAAAAGGTTCCAGGAACCATTGATTTCTTCGGCTCGGGTTCGTAGGTGGGCGTAGCGGTGCTGCGGCTTAACCCCTCCATCGAGCGGACCAACTCCTGGCTACGCCCTCCGTTGGCCGCTCATGTCAAAGGTTCGGCATACGTTAGACATAGGGCGGCGAGACGCGCTAAAATTACCGCATTAGATTTGAATGGAGACCAGATCATGAACACACAACTCTTACAGCAAGCACGTGTGCTAGACATTGACGAGCAAATTGAGCTGGTTGAGGCCATCTGGGACGGCATCGTGAGTCGCGGTGCCGTGCCACCATTGACAGAAGCGCAGAAAGTGGAGCTTGACCGCCGCCTCGCAGATCATCTGGCGAACCCTAACGATGTGGTTCCCTGGAGTGAGGTGAAAGCTGCTGCCCTTGCCAAAATTAGGCAATGAGCCTACCCATCACTTTTCATCGTGCCGCCAGTGCAGAGTTCGTAGAAGCCAGTGCATGGTATGAAGGCAAGCGACTTGGCCTTGCTCTTGAATTCATGGCTGAAATTGACCGTTGCGTATCGCTGGCATCTGAACACCCTCTCCAGTTTACCGTTGTTCGCGAGGACATTCGGCGTGTCGTCGCCAATCGTTTCCCATACAGCGTTTATTTTCGTGCGGAGAAGCATCGCATTGTTGT
>CAZGYZ010000461.1:0-1940 GCA_964530675.1 uncultured Nitrospira sp.
ATCGGTTCTCTGTTCTAATATAAGCTGCGGAAAATGATCGAGCGAGACTAGCGGGACGGGCGAGACGAGGGAAGGTTCGAGGTTTGAAGTTCGAAGGTTTTCTGAGCTTCGAACTTCGCATCGCGCCTTTCTCGCATGTCTCGCGCTTCACGCGCCACAGCTTGTGGCGCCGAATGGGAGGTAGCAGTGTGATTCAGGTTGCTGGCGTCATACAGAAGTTGTTTTACACAGGGGGTCTATTGATGGCACTCCTCGTTGTCTCCGGCTGTGCTGCAGGCGGGGTCAAAGTCGAGGGGAAAATAGGGGTCGTCGATCCGTCCCGTGTCCTCAGCGAGACAAACGCCGGCAAGAAGGCCAAGGAGTCCTTGGGCGCATTCTCGAAGAATCGCCAGGTACTGATCGAGATGGATGAGAAAGAGCTTCGTCGTATGGAGGAAGATTTCGGGAGGCAGGCCAGCGTGTTGAGTGCGGCTGCGAAAAAGGAACGAGAAGATCAGTTTCGGCGTCGGGTGGCGGAGTACCAACAGAAGGCGGGCGAATTGAACCGGGAGGTTCAGGAAAAGCAAAAAGACGTGCTCGAAGGGTTCCGTGAGAAGGTGGGACTCGTCGTGGGGAAAATATCGAAGCGCCTCGGATTGCAGGTCGTCATGGATAAAGGGAAAGGCGGCCCCACGTTATATAGCGATGAAGGACTCGATATTACGGGTCAGGTCATCGAAGAGTTTAATCGGGAATATCCATAACCCAGTCGGGCTGGTTCATTTGGTTTGTTTAGTTTGTTTGGTTGAACGAAACTGATCAGATGAACCAAATAAACAAGACAAACCAAACAAACCGAAAAGACGAGAGAAACCAGTGGGAGGATTCGATGAAACAAACGGGAGTGATCAGTTTGATAGGCGCAGTAGCATTGTGGCTGGCGATGCTGTCGCCGGCGCTGTCGGATGAAACCTTCAAGGTTGCGGTAATGAATCAACAGGTGGTGATTGAGCAGTCGAAGGCCGGCAAGCGGGCGTTGGAAGAGCTTAGGGCGTACTCCATGACCAGGCAAAAGATCATCAATGCCGACGATCAAGAACTGAAGGAATTGCAACAGGCGATTCAAGACGGGAAATTGTCCGACAGCGCGAAGCAAGAGAAGCAAGGCCAGTTCCAGGCCAAGTTGGACGCCTATCAGCGCCGCATGGCTGACTTCAATCGCGAGATTCAGCAGAAGCAACGTGAAATGGTGGCGGAATACTCGAAGAAAGTGCAAGCGGCCGCGCAAGCTGTGGGAGAGAAGAGCGGGTTCATCGCGGTGATCGACAAGGGGAGTGAGGCGGCGATTAAGATCGTGCTCTATCATCAGCCCGCGTTGGATGTGACCGATCAGGTGGTGAAGGAGTTTGATCGGCAGAATAAATAATTAGAGGAGAAGATGGTTCGAGGTTGGAAGTTCGAGGTTCTTGAGACTTCGAACACTGAACTTCGAACAATGGATCGCAGGTCTCGCGCTTCACGCGCCGCGCATGCACTTCACTGAAGTCTTGCCTTATTGAGGAGGGTTCGCCGATGTCCGTCATGGAACAAGCAGAAATTCAATCCATTCTGCCTCACCGGTATCCCTTTCTCCTGGTCGATCGCGTGCAGGAGTTGGACCCCAATAGGCGGATCGTCGGGTTCAAGAATGTGACGATCAATGAACCATTTTTTCAAGGGCATTTCCCTGGGCGCCCGGTCATGCCGGGAGTGTTGATTCTCGAAGCCATGTCGCAAGTCGGTGCGATTCTGGCGTTGAAGTCGCTAGGGAACGCGACACGTCCGGTGGTCTATCTGACCGGTGTCGATGGGGCGAAGTTCAGAAAACCGGTCGTACCCGGTGATCGATTGCGGTTTGAAATCGACGTGGTCAAGAAACGGGCGCCGTTCTGGAAGATGCAAGGCAAAGCGTTTGTCGAGGA
>CAZGYZ010000462.1:0-1936 GCA_964530675.1 uncultured Nitrospira sp.
ACGTCTTTGCGATCGGATGGCGCCACCGTCAGCAACGGCCGCGCTGTGTATCCAACTTCCTGCGCCACCCAGAGCGTCGGGATCTGTTGGATGGCGATATTGTACAGGTTGACCGAGTCGTTATAGAACTCGCGTCGATCGGCAATGGTGCTTTCCAGTGCCGATATGCGCTGCTGGACGGCTAAGAATTCTTGATTGGCCTTCAGATCCGGATACTGCTCGGCCACGGCGAAGAGTTTTCCTAAAGCGCCGACGATCTGATTTTCCGCCTGCGCCTTGTCGTCGATATTCAGGCCTGTGCTATAGGCAGTGCGGGCTTTGGTCACGGATTCCAGCGTCTCGCGTTCGTGAATCATGTAGCTGTTACAGACTTCGACGAGCTTGGGAAGTTCGTCATGCCGTTGCTTCAGGATGACGTCGATATTCGACCAAGCCTTGTCGATGTTGTTGGCGAGCCGGACCAGCATGTTGTAGACGCCAGCCACGTAGGCGACGAGTACAATCACTCCGATCATGAGCAGGCTTCCGATCACTAAAGTGCTGTTCATGGGCGCGCTCCTTTGGGTATGACGTTACGATACTGTTGTCAGGTAGTATTTGAAGATGATGCTCACACAGGTTGCAGCCAGTGCCAGGCCTCCTGCCCCATAGGCCAGCACCTGCCACTGCAATCGGGACAATAAGTCCTTTTCGGTTCGATCCGAGATAATAAACTCATGGCCTCGGCTGCTCCCGATGTAGAGACGAGCGGAGTTCTCGATGCGTTCTGTTGCACCGAGGTGTGCATGGGCCGTTCCGAGAACGTAGACCAGTTCTTCCGGAAGGATAAACGATTCTCGGCACCGCAATGTCTTGCTCCCCATCCAGCGTTCAGTCGAAATCCCTAGTCGATTCAATCCGGCGATGGTTGTGAGGGGTAATGCTCCGAGCCAATCGTTTCGAAAGGTCCGTTCATCCTGCAAGATCAGCTCGGCGCCAAGGGGTACGATGAGCACTCGTCCAGTGGTATCACTGACAAAAAATGGCTGCTCCGACGTGCCTTTCGCAATGGTCTCCCACCGTGTATGTTTCCCGGAGCTGACTCGCTCTTCTACCGCATAGGTGTAGAACACACAGGGAAGCCCGCTGAAGGGCGCGGAGAGGAGATTCTCTTCCGGCTGGGCTTGTCCACTGATCTCAACTAATCCGAGAGCCAGTGAACGGATGGTCGAGGTTGGAATACTTTCGATCAAGTGCTTTCGTTGGCGAACCAACCATCCGTCGGCGAAGAGCCAGAATCCTCCTAGGGTGCCGGCTGCCAAATAGAGGAAGGGGTAATCCGGTGGCCGACTCCACAGAGTGGTTCTCAAGGTTTTATCGATCCCGGCGGAGAAGATAATCCCTCCGATCCCGAGGGCGAGTCCGAAAAACAGCACCCAGAACCAGAGGCCTTGCGTGTGGGAGCGTGGTGTCTTGAGTCCGGGCTGATGGCGAACCCTGTTGTTGCGTGAATGATGCCTCGCCGCTGCCTGTGCATACAGCTCGGTTTCACCGATCTGGATAGGCACCGCAGCGCCTCGGTAGGTCTCATTCAGACGAGTGAGGCTTCCGTGAGGCAGCCACCACCCGCGACAGGAATCGCAGATCATGAAGGCCGTACGCGATACCGTCGAAGACTCCATGTGCTGCTTGCATCGAGGGCACAGCGTCTCTGCTTTAACCGCGACGCCTCCTGTGTGACCAAGCGCCCGTTTCAGCGAGCTATAATCTTCCACAAAGAAATTCACCTCTCCCACATCGAGCCAGAGTCCGTGTCCGGAGGAACAGACATCGAGCCCAGGGCCATGGTTAGTTGGAACCTGAGTCAGGTCCTCCTGACAATCGGGGCATTTCATGGTGACCATCGTGTTCAAACTGTAGCAAGAATCGGACAGGTGTCAACGCAATAGGCGTATAA
>CAZGYZ010000463.1:0-1934 GCA_964530675.1 uncultured Nitrospira sp.
GAACGCAAAGGGCGGTGGCTGAATCTACTGGCGCAGAGACAGAGCTGAGTAGGGGGCTTCGCGAAACAGGCTGAGGTTGAGGCTAAGGTCAAGCGAAGATCAGATTCTTATTTTCTCAGCCTTGACCTGAGCCTTAACCTTCCAGAAGGCTGGAGGACTTTTTCAGCATCCTGCTATAACTTCATCGCCTCGTTCACGTCGCGCAGCGTCGCTTTGGCGACCTCGCCGGCCCGGTTGCTGCCCTCTGTCATGATGTCGTTCAGGTATGCGGGATCTTTGCTCAGACGCCCGCGGGCATCCCAGACCGGTGTCATGCGTTCGACGATTCGGTCGGCGACGAGTTTTTTGCAATCGATGCAGCCGATCGTGGCGGTTCGACAATCCTTGTTGATCTGCTCCTGCACCGCTTGCGGCGAATAGATTTTGTGAAAATCGTAGACTGGACAGATGTCGGGATTGCCCGGATCGTTTCGGCGCACACGAGCTGGATCGGTCACCATGGTTTTGAGTTTCTGGCGAACAACCGGCTCAGCGTCTGAGAGATTGATGGTGTTGCCGTAGCTTTTGCTCATTTTCCGGCCATCGGTACCCATCACCTTGGGGAATTTCGTCAGAAGTTCTTTGGGCTCAGGGAAGACCTGAGTCTTGTAGATGTCGTTGAATCGTCTGGCCAGTTCCCTGGTGAGTTCGAGGTGGGGGAGCTGGTCTTTCCCCACCGGCACGCAATCGGCTTTATATAACAAGATATCAGCTGCCTGCAGAACCGGGTAGCCGAGAAAGCCATAGGTGCTGAGGTCTTTCTCTTTAATTTCTTCCTGCTTTTCTTTATACGTCGGATTGCGCTCCAGCCATGAAATGGGCGTCATCATCGAGAACAATAGATGCAAGACCGCATGTTGCGGGATGCGGGACTGGATAAACAGGGTGGACCGTTTTGGATCGATGCCGGCAGCCAGCCAATCGATGAGCAATTCACGGGAGAACTCACGGATACGGCTGGTATCGGCATAGTTGGTTGAGAGGGCATGCCAATCAGCGACGAAGAAGTAGCATTCATACTGATCTTGGAGGGATTTCCAGTTTTCCAATGCTCCCAGATGGTTGCCGAGATGCATCAGTCCGCTTGGCTGCATGCCGCTGAGGACTCGTTTTCTGGGTATGGTCATGGTGTATTACCTGTCCCGAGACCGACGGCGGTGGAGAGAATCGTATTGAATAGACTGTGAGTCAAGGTGCCTGTAACGGCATGAATCAGGTGGATCTGTGGATCGAAGATGATCAGTGCCACCAGGATGAACATTCCGTAGGGTTCCACACGCATCAGGGTTATCGCGGCCATACGCGGGAGAATGCTCGTGAGTATTCTTCCGCCATCCAAGGGAGGGAGCGGCAGCAGATTGAACAGCATCAAGAGTACATTAATCAAGACGGAGTAGACCGACATGACGGCGATTGGCTGGAGGAACATTTGGTGCCACGTATCCGGAATCGGCGCCTGTTCTGATTTGGACAAGTAGTTCTCAATTGTTGGGTCGATCGATAACAAGAGCGCATAGAGGAGGGCGCTGCCGACGGCCAGCGCGAGATTCATGGCCGGTCCCGCTGCTGCGACAAGAGCCATGTCGCGACGTGGTTGGTGCATAAGCCGAGGGTCGATCGGGACCGGTTTGGCCCAGCCGAGTAAGAATCCTCCCGGCATCAGCAGGCAGAGCAGCGGCAGGATGACGGTTCCGAACGGATCGATGTGCGCCAGCGGGTTCATGGTGAGCCGACCCTGGAGCTTTGCTGTCGGATCGCCACACCGATTGGCAACCCAGCCATGGGCATATTCGTGCAATACCATAGCGAAGAGGAGCGGGAGCCCCATATAGGAAATCGTGTAGAGGATCTGCGGTAAGGAGTTCATGCAGTCGGCTTTCTAGCCCGCATTATTC
>CAZGYZ010000464.1:0-1919 GCA_964530675.1 uncultured Nitrospira sp.
GGTTCATTGCAGTCGAACACTCTGGCGGCGCAGGTAAGGCCGATCAATATTTTCTTCGCGGGTTCGATGCCGATCATGGCACCGATGTCGCCTTTTTCTCCGACGGCATGCCGATCAATCTGCGTTCCCACGCACATGGCCAGGGTTATACAGACTTGAACTTCATCATTCCGGAGACGATTGAAGGGCTTGATGTGCACAAGGGATCTTATCTGCCTGAGTATGGAGATTTCGCCACGGCGGGCGCGGTCAATTTCCGTACTCGCGAGACTGTCAAGGAAGGTGTGGTGCAATCGGCAGGAGGGCAATTCGATACGCAACGGCATCTGCTCATGTTCTCGCCGACCAAGGAAAAGATCCGGACGTTGTTCGCCGCGGAAGGCTACTACACTAATGGGCCGTTCCAGAACGATAACCGCTATTTCAGGGGCAATCTGCTGGGCAAGGTGACGATGAATCCCTCCGGGCGCGACGAGCTGAGCCTCACCGGAACCTTTCACAAATCACAGTGGAATGGATCAGGCGAAATTCCGCTTCGCGCGGTGACGGACGGCACGATCGATCGTTTCGGCTCGATCGATCCGTCCGAAGGCGGGAGAACGGCCCGGTCCACGGCCAAACTCAATTATCACTACGACACCCTCTCGGGAGGACGGTTCTTCGCGAACGCCTATGCGCAACACTACACATTCGATCTCTATTCGAATTTCACCTTCTTTCGAAGCGATCCAGTGAACGGGGACGGGTTTCAGCAATCCGATCGCCGTGTGATCTACGGAGGCGACATTGGCTATCGGCAAGAGGGCAAGATCCTTGATATGCCGAGTGCTGCGACCGTCGGAATTCAGGGCCGGGTCGATAAGGCTCACATCAGGCTGGGACCGCAATTCCGGCGAAACTCCCTGGGGACGACCGTCGATACGGAAGTCCTGGAGGCCTCCTATTCGCCATTTTTGAAGGCAGAGGTCCAGCCGACGTCATGGATGAGATTCGTCGGCGGTGTACGAAGTGAGCTGTTCACCTTCGACGTCCGTAATCGATGCGAGTCCTGTACGGAACAACCGGCTGGGCGTACCACCTCTCGGCTGGTCCTCCCGAAAGCCAATCTCATCCTCGGACCCTGGGCCTCCACCGAGCTGTTCATGAACTATGGCGAGGGCTTTCACAGCAACGATGCTCGCTCTGCCGTGGCACAAACGGCTTCGCCGCTGGCTCGGTCCAAGAGTTACGAGGCGGGATTCAGGTCGAAGCCTTGGGGGCCTGACGGCATTGAACTCATTGCAACAGCCTGGCAATTGGATCTTCAGTCTGAGCTGGTATTTCTCGGCGACGATGGGACGACAGAAATTCGAGGGGCCAGCCGGCGGCGCGGTGTCGAGGTGGCGGCCCGTGGCCAAGTCTGGGGGCCACTGTATGTCAACGGCAGCGTGACCTATACCAAGGCGGAGTTTCGCAATGGAGACGCAATTCCACTCGCCCCTGAAGTGACGGCCTATGGGGCAGTACTCTTGGCCTGGCCGGAAGGACTTACGTCGCAATTGCAGGCGACCTATCTGGGGGTTCGACCCCTCATCGAAGATCGCAGCGCCAATGCCCCGTCTTGGCTCAACTTCGACTTGTCAGAACGCTATCAGCTTCCTGTTACGTTACTCTATGGACGTATGGAGGCTTTCCTCTTTGTACAGAATCTCTTCAATACGAAATGGGAACAGGCGACATTTTTCTTCCAGTCGCAATTGCGGAACGAAGGCGCCCCGCGCAACGACATCCACTTTGTGCCGGGAAGTCCACGGATGGTCTTAGGCGGCGTTGCCTGGTACTTTTAACGGCTGCTGAAAATGGTCGCCAGCTTCGTTCTCGGCTACCGAAACTCCTCAACGTACCCCAGAGGGTACGCTTCCGGGTTTCGGGGCGCCTGC
>CAZGYZ010000465.1:0-1915 GCA_964530675.1 uncultured Nitrospira sp.
GCGAGAATCGAGGTGACCATCGGAGCGGGAGTAGACACGCGGCCAACGAATTGCTGAGAACTGGTCTGTCTAGTTCATTTGGTCTATCTGGTTTGTCTGGTTCAACAAATAATTGAGTCTGACTAAATAAACGAGACAGACCAGACAGACTGAACAGACCATTTCCCAGCATCCTGAGAATGGAACCATGGCGATCCATATATCACACCAATGAGCTGTGCTATGGAGACGTTGACAAGTAATTGACCACGCGCAAGAATCACCCTCGGGATACTCTATAGCTAGGCGATAGAACCTCAAAGGGTGACGTAGTGCCGCCAAAATAAGAGAGCTTGTTGACGACCTTGTGCGAGCGGGCTTCGTCGACAGAAGCGGGAAAGGCAGCCACCGAAACTTTGTCCACCCGAAGGTTGTCAAACCCATCACAATATCCGGTGCGCTTGGCGATGACGCGAAGCATTATCAGGTCCGCGCTGTGAAGCGTGCCGTTGAGGAGTCAAAGTCATGAAAGATACTGCACGATACGCAAAGATTGTCGAGTGGTCGGAGGAAGACCAGTGTTTTGTCGGCAGTTGTCCTGGTCTGATTGACGGTGGGTGTCACGGCGCGGACGAAAAGGCTGTCTTTGAGCAGCTTTGCCAAGCCGTAGAGGAAGCCATTGCGCTCTACCGCCAGGATGGAAAAGCTCTTCCCCCGCCAACGTCGGGCCGCGACTTCGCGAATAAGATGCAGAACGTTGCCTAGCCGCGCGAGACAGGCGGGACGTGCGCGCCAGGCGCGACACGAAGTTCGAAGTTTTGGGTTCGAAGTTCAGAATATCTCGAACCTTGATCCGCTACAGAGGAATTTGCAGGCCGGTTTCGCGTACTATGCCGGTCAGTACACTGAATAGATAGGCGAGCGCTATCGGGTAAGGGGAGCATGCGCGGATATCGGGGAGGTGTTACTCAAGCCCTACATCACAGCGCATACCTACGCCGGATTACGAGCCACCAGATCGCAGGCGCGAGCCAGCAACGACAGCGAACCGCACGGATGGCCTACCTGGGCATCGCCGACATTGTGGTGTACATATTTTCTGATGCGCTCGTCCTACAACTTGGCGTTTCCACACCTGCTCGCTCAGTGGTTCTCAGCCGTGCCAGCCAACGCCACATTGTGGCGCAGCGCAAGATCGCCTGTAGCGGCGACGCGCAGCTTGCAGCCGATCGAGTTCACGAAGCGTTCGCAGGCTTGCGCTTCCAACGGCTACCACAACGGTGTGCAGACGCATTCGAGTTGATCGGCTACGTCGAATCCGCCACGCGGTGGCTCTTGGTTGTACTTAAGCTTGTTCCAGGAGCCCGAGCGAAGACCGGTGCGGACGAATGGTGGATCAGTACCGCGTACCCGCTCGGCCAAAAGAAGTTTCGCCGTTTGCAATCGTCGGGCAAGTTGGCGCCCCTCGTGTCAGTTGGCTAATTACGCGCTGCAGCCGTCGGGCGCGAGTCATGACATCATCGTTGTGGCGTCCGGAGCTGTCCGTTAGCGTTGAGCGGAAAAAAGGGGGCGTGCTGTTAGGCACGCCCCCTGGACTCAGGGCCGTCGGATGACGGAAATGGTTACTTCAAGGCGTCAATGCCGGCGCCGAAGTTAATATGAAACGCCGCGCCATTCATCACCAGAGCGAGAACCGACTTGACGCCGACTGCTTCCGCTTCTTTCACGTACGCTGTGTTCGTGCCGAATCATGGAAGAGTTACCTTTCGAATAGTTGATCTCCAGCTTGCACGCAATTAACATATTTGTTACTCTTCGACGGTGGATTACACGATCTCCTATTACAGCGATGTCGTGCAGGCCGAGATTCTGGGTCTGCCCGATACGTTGGCGGCGAGGTATATCGTGCTCACTCGACGAATGGTTGTGCTTGGCC
>CAZGYZ010000466.1:0-1912 GCA_964530675.1 uncultured Nitrospira sp.
ATGGTCTTCGGCTGGAAGTATTGGAGTATCCGTTGTCCTTCCAAATCTTTCTTGAAATGCCGCCAGACATCATCGTCGGTTCGGTTGCTCGATGATTGCTTATCCTCATAACGCATCACCATGCGATCGAAAAGCTTTTCCAATGCCTGTGCCGGATCGTCGGTGCGTCCGCTTCCGCTCGGGGACCATTGCAATGAACTGTCATCTTTGGGCAGCACTGATTGTGCGATCTCAATCACGTCAGATGGAGCGGTAAACTGCAATTCACTGGAAAGACGTTCCCCTGACTCTTCAAAGCGATTCTGGATATGGCGCATCAACGCCTTGAAATGTTCGGCATTCACTCCTGGAAACACTTTGCTGAGGCGACCGTAGGTCGTTCTGCAGAGCGCCCCCAAGTAGCGCGCCTGTGACGCATGCAACGCCACACCGACGTTCACAAACTCGCCGCTTGTAACGTCGTGGACGTACCTGAGCACCGTGTAGGTATAAGAAAATTGATTTTTCATGATATAACCCTTCTGACTTCCTGTAGCGCTGCTTCGATATTATCCCTGACTTGCCCTATATACAACAATGCTTTGTCTGCGTGTTGACTGGCGGCATTCCATGCATCTGGCAATGCCGCCTTATACGCCGCCAACCGCTCGTTCGTGACGGCAAGCCACGCCCCGGCGAACCGATCAAAGTTCACCGCCTTTTCGCAAAGCTGCTCGAAAAATAAATGGCGTGGTGTCCGCTTGAACGATTCCAAAGAACCGATTTCCCACGGCGGTTGCCAGCCAACAATTCCCTCGGTGAAAAAAGCCATTTCATGATCGTAGATTGCGAGACTCGATCCGCTGAAAAGACAATTTGGGTTCTCCGGGCGGCGGTCGTCATTCACGATCAGCACATCGAATGCAAATATCTCCGCCGCCGTGCCGAGCGCGTCCTTGGGAATCGCCTTCCCGACAGGCCAGCTCGTATAGCCAGGCGGCAAATGCTTCGAACCGAAAGCAACCGGATTACTGCGGCGTGCCATGGCCGCGACGGTCTCGTCAGGCACTCCCGCGATAAACTCAGGCTCCAACGTAACGAGAAACGGTTCGGGAACCGGCAGGTCAAGGTCAGCCGCAAGCATGGCAGCAATGGCCTCCATCACCAACGCCGTAACTTTGCGGTCGCATCCATCTGAGAGCTTTGCCACCACCTCGACCTCAGTTCCATCAACGGCCTCACACGTCAGACGGCACGGCACCGTCCGGCCAGACTGAACACGTCTATCAAAGCGAACCGCTGTAACATGACTCAACATCACACACCCTGGCTGAACACCATTGTTCCCATAAATACATGGTGCAAGATTACAGATTCAAACATACACGGTCTTAGCGTGCAAATGCCCCCGTTGAACATGTTGTTATGACGCCTCGTGTTCATCATCTGGTATATGCTCTGATGGCGCATCCTCCCCCCACACGCGGGCGAGGGTGGCTTGGATCTTTTTCTCGAAACGGGCCACTAGCTCGCGGTTGGCGGCGACCAGCGTTTGCTCAGCTTCGATCTCGGCAACGATGGCTTGTTGCGTGGCGAGGAGCGGGAGGGGAATCTCGACTGTCTTGAGAATCTCAATATTGATATTCTTCTGGGCCGCTTGGGGAGCAACATTGTTGAGGTGCTGCTTCTTGGTCCGCATGACGACTTCCAAGTAGCGGGCGTCTGTCTCCGGTTTCGGTATCAAGGCAACCACGCTGTCGGGAAAGCAGGACGGAAAATCGAGGACGGCGGTGTCTCCGATGTTCGCGGCAATCGTGATGACAACCACAGGCGGCTGGAAGAGCTTGCTCACCGAAAGCCCTTCTTCGTTCAAGGTCTGAGTAAAGAACCCCGCCCTTCCGGGCGGGGCTTTCTAGAACATCTTTAACTGCTC
>CAZGYZ010000467.1:0-1910 GCA_964530675.1 uncultured Nitrospira sp.
CGAGGTCCTGTCTTATGAGGCACATCAATTGTGTTCCCCTTTGGGCCACCACATCAAAGATAAACGAGCCCTGCCACACCGACGGCAGCAGAGACCGTCTAGGCACGACCACAGGCCGGGAAAGTTGTCTACCATGGCGCCCTTCTCTCGATCTGTGGGGCGCAATTTAATATACAAATTACCTAGTGTCAAGAGGTCGTATTGCGCCTGTGAGCCCAATTTAGAAATGTCCTCTTTCTCCCAAAGTAGAAATGTCCGGTACGGCCTGCTGACATATCGCATCGCGTATCGGGTCGTCATATCCATGGCGATCATTTGATGGTTCCTTAGTGTCGCAACAGTCCTTTGAGCAGGTCTCGGCCCTGTCGCTTTAGGTCTTCTGGTTTCGTTGTTCCTCTCAGCAATCCACTGACTGCTTCCTCAACTTTCTTCTGCGCCTGTTCCTGAACTCTTCCGGTTAGACTCTTCATATCTAACCCATAGGATGGCGCCCGGGCTGTTCCGGTAATCATCAACGGAAGACTCAAGCGGCCTTCTTTCATCGCGAGATTGGCGGCAGGCGATGAACCTGCGATCTTTCGGCTTAAGTCCTGCGATAGATTGAGGTTCACCGTGAGGTTCAGCGTCTGATCGAATCCGATGGTGCCTCCTCCCGTGGCTTGAAAGTCGTGGCTATCCATCAAGAGCCGTTGGACGTGGATGGTCCCTTGCTTAATGGCGAGATCGGTTTCAATTGTAGAAAACGCTGTTACCTTGGCGTTATCAAGCGAGATGCCGGCAACTTTGAGGATGGAAATAGCCTCCTGAAGCAAATTCACACCTTCGATCTTGCCGTCTTTCACCGCTACGTGCCCCGTGCCTTCCAGGGATTTTGTGAGGTCCGGCATGGACCATCCGCGGCCTTGCACGCCGATGTCGGCTCCTGCCGTTCCGCTGATCGACACCTGGGTGGTAGCTATGGCGTTGAGCGCTGGAGCGAGTTGCATCCCTTGAAGCGTGATCTTTCCCGTGAACGGTGGTGTCACGGAGCCGGACGTGACCCGTCCCTCTGCCGCCACCTGTCCATTGAAGAGCTGAAAGGAGAGGTTTTGTAACAGCAGGTCCTGGCCTTGTACTTGTGCTGTAATGTGGAGATTTTTTATATCAACGGGTTTCTGGAATGGCAGATCGATTGGCAGATCAGCTGTATGAATGACCGGCGCACTGATGTTCAGGCCGGCGTTTTGCCCGGCCGTTTTCCCGGTGATGGTGAAATCAGTTTTTCCTAACGTGAGTTGGAGATTGATTGAATCGATGTCTGTGGATTCTTTTAAAGGGCCAAAGGTGCCATCGAGCCTCACCGGTAAATTCAACGGTTGGACGAGCATTCCAATATGGAGGCTTGGGGATTGGCCGAGCCGAACGGATTGGAGGAGGAGCTCCATATCCTGCAAGATATACTCAGTCGGCTTGGGAGCCGACAGATCCCGATAGGTGAGGGTTCCCCCTGCGATAGAGACTCGATCTACGGCCAACAGAGCCAGGATTTTGAGCGGACCTTCGGTCGATGGTATGGGCGCGCGCGATGGAGTTTTAGGCAACTCAACGCCTGTACGGCCGATGGTCGAGACGTTCAGGATGCCGCTCTTGTTCTTGATGACGGTGATAACAGGATCACGGAGCGTGATTTCTTCTACCTCAACCTTACCGCTGAGTAACGGCATGAGTTTGACTCCAATGTCCAGCGAGGTGAGAGAGGTAAAGGGGCTTGAGTCGAACGCTGGATCATCCAGGACGACTAAATCAGCCACCCTGGCACCGATCCGCGGCCAGATAGTCAGGCGGATGTCCTTCAGCTGAACTTTACGATTGAGCGCGTCTTCGAGGAGTGGCTTGTATTGGTCTTGATACTTGTTGAGGTCAACCAGGAA
>CAZGYZ010000468.1:0-1899 GCA_964530675.1 uncultured Nitrospira sp.
GCCCGTCTCGCTTCGCGTCTGCACGCTTTCGCAACGAACCTTCATGAATAATGCGGGCTAGAAGACCCAGGCATTCTACGATTTCGCCTTCGCAAAGGAGACTGGGCGCTTGACTGTGACAGCGACTTGCTGCTGGGACAACTGATCGCGGTAGCCAATGAGTCGTTCTGTAAAGAGATCGGGAGTCTACCGGGGAGCACAATTGAAGAAGTGGAACGGCGGGTGAGAATCATCCTCGGTCTGTAACCGCGGCATCAAGAGTATCATTCCCTTCAGACACCTCTGCCCCATAATCCGACAAGATGACTGGGCACCGGCGCAAACGGCGGAGCCAGTCCCCTGTCAGCGCCGGTCCCTTGTCCTGCGCGCGTCGAGCAATATCAGTATTCTCCGCGCGCTTGCTCATTTGCCTTCCTCTGGCCCGGCACTCGTGTCAGGCCTGACTGCGGCCGTCGAACGAGCACATTCTGATCGTGCGCGTTCCGGGAGCAAAAGGCCGACACGGGTGCTGTTCCATCCTCTGTATCGTGGGGGCTCTGCGAGCAAGAAGGGTGGTTGCCTGCCCCCTCGCATTCTTCTGATCGTGCGCGCTCCGGGAGCAAAGAAAGCTCCTCGCGCCCTTGCGCCATCCCTTCGGCGGCCCCTTCAGCATCCGATGTCAATAACTATTTCGTAGGGGTAGGTATTACCTCTGCGGAATAGGATTTGGCTACACGAGGATCTAATCTGCACCGGCCAAAGGTTTTAATCAGATTTTACTTATCTGTATGTCTGTGATGAGCCTGGCTGGTTGGTTGATCTGGTTTATTTCGTTGGTTTGGTTTTTTTAGCTTTGTGAGCCAAACCGACGAAACAAACAAGACAGACCATATAGGTGAGATAGACCGAAGGAGAGAAAGAGCAACTGGTTTTCTAATTCATCTCATGGCGATGTTTGTTCTCTGGCCGGCCGAGCAGACGTCCCTTTAAGAAAAGGGGGGGGAGATTCCATGGCTACGTATTTACCACCGGATGCATCGAAGAGACGTGTACGCGAAGCGGAGAATGCGAGGAACAATCGCTGGGAGATTGTCAAAGCGCTCTCCCATGGCCAGATCAACCGGCGGGATCTGATCAAGTGGGGGCTGTTGACCTCGGCAGGATTGTTATTGGCCAAGAACGGCCTGAGCCCCTTCGCCAAGAGTGCCTTTGCCCAGGAGGCGACCGGCGTCCCGCGATCGCCGATCGGGAGCGCGTTGCCCTTTGCGCAGCCCTTGAATCGGCTCTCCTATGTGCCGCCGACGCCCCTGACGAAGCTTGTGCGGCCGAACGGCGAGTGGGAGGCGGCTTGGCCCAGCGGAGGAGATCCGACAGCGAAGCGGCTCTCCTGGCACACGGACTTCAGCGCGCACCAGGCAGGCAACCAGTCGTCGAACCCCTTTATCAACCCCGTCACCAAGCGGGGCCCCATGGAGGGCCGCCCGCCCGGTGAGTGGTTCGGGCATCAGCGCTGGAAGGAGTTTTTTCCGCAAGTCGGCTACGCCCTGGCATTCGGAGAATGCGCGTCAGGGACCAAGTTCCACCCGGCCTGGCCGGACCAGGAAGCGAACAAGTGGTGGCCCATGTATAGCTTCGAGGGATTTGGAACTAAGGGACATTTCCCGATCCCCCTCCTGAAGGGACGCTATGGTGAACCCATCATCATGCGGGCCTACAACAATCTGCCGGTGGACCGCACCAACAACGGCGGGTTCGGCCGCAATGAGCCCTCGACGCATTTTCACAACGCCCACAACGGGGCGGAGAGCGACGGCGCCTCCAATGCCTTTCACTTCCCCGGCACCTTCTACGACTACCATTGGGGTACCACGTTAGCGCGGCACGACATGATCAATCGGGACGCGACGGAGAGACGAGCCT
>CAZGYZ010000469.1:0-1891 GCA_964530675.1 uncultured Nitrospira sp.
AGCCGCTACCCTCCTTCGCCAAGGCTATGGAGGGTTCTCCTCGCCTTCATCCCCGTAGCAGCCTACTCCGCCGAAGTAGCCACATCGGCTACGAAGGCCGGAAGCTACGGGGTATTCGGCGAAGGAGAATAATCCAATTAGCCTCTCTTCGCTCCCCTGCCTTCCGAATAGCCTCTACCCACTGTCCAGCATTCTCTCACTTTCCGCCAAGCTGAACCCCGTGTATTTCTGGACAGAATCCAGTCCTCTGCTACCTTTGGAAAGTCACCCTGTTGCTTCAAGTTTTACCAAAACCTGACCGACAGGATATTGACGTGGATGTTACATGCCATTTTTTCTTCGAATCATCACAACATTCGTTCTTGGGTTCCTCATGACTACGACCGGCGTGCATGCCGCAGATGTCAGGCCCACGATCACCGTCGGCACACAAGAAGTCGGACTCAGCGCCGGCTATATGCTCCCCCATCGTCTCACACAGGACCACACAACCAAGCAGCAAGGCCCGGCCTTCATGCCCTCCTGGATGATGACCATCACGGATCCGGTGGGCGACAGTTGGTATCGCGGGCAGGTCTCGGTCGGCGCGGAGATGGTCTATATCCAGTTTCAGGAACCATTTCTCACGCACGGCCTCGGCTTCACCCCGAAAATCAAATACAGTTTCACCTCACTGGACCGGATCCGGCCCTATGCCGAATTCGCCGGAGGTCCCTTTTGGACCGATCTCGGCGGAAAAATTCCGGAAGAGTCCAGCCGGTTCAATTTCGTCTTGACGGCCGGATTCGGAGTCTCCTATTTCCTGACCGACCGAGCCGCACTCAACATTGGATATCGCTTTCACCATATTTCCAATGCCGGCACGCGCTACCCGAACCTCGGACTCAATGCCAGTCTGCCATTCGGCGGGTTCTCATTTTTTTTCTGAATAGGGAGACGACATGATGATGGGGCAAATCTTTTCACGACCATTGATCGGCAGCGTCCTTGCCATGACACTCGGTCTAGGAACCGGCTGTTCCCACTGGATCGAACTGGCTGCCCCTACAGACATCTCACCGTCCGCCAACGCCACAGTCGCCACGGATGCGCGAATGCCTCTCCTGCTTGAGACGATACGGGTAACCCACAACGGCTCGTCAGTCCCTCCGCCCGCAATCCTCGAGCGGCAGGTACTCGGCGCCATTGAAGCCACTCGCCTGTTCTCACAACATTATCAATCAGGGTACCAACAACCGACGGCGAACCAGGCTTATGTCACTGTGCGTCTATCGATTGACAATCTTGTAGAGCCCCATGCCGGCCAAGCTGCCTGGCGAGGCTTCCTCGTCAGCGCCTCCATGTTTACGCTGGCGCCGTTCATCTCCCTCAATTACGACTACGGCGCCCAGATGTCGCTTGAGATGGAACGGTGGGATGGACAAACCAGGCAATACACCGCCACATCTAATGGATCGGCCCACTACAACCTGTTCGGCGCGAACCCGGAGATCATCGAACAGTTGAAAGGACAGGTCACGGAAGCTTGCCTGTCGTCCCTGCTCAATCAGGTAATTCAGGACTCAGCCTTTTATCTTGCCAGCCATGTGCAATCCCATGATCACCCGATTCGTACTGTCTCAGTCGGAGTTCAACACCCTTCTGGCCGCGCAGTTCCCGTCTCTCGACCGGTCGCAGACACTTCTCTCCGGTAACCCTGCGAAAAACCATTCGTCACTCTTTAGCAGAATGCTCAATGTGTTTCTGTTGTCCCATACGCGCGGACCAGTAAAGAACCCCGCCCTTCCAGGCGGGGCTTTTGTAAACCAAGAGGGAATGTGCCTCCGCTTCGCTACGGGCTGCCATTCCTCCCCGCTCTTCCGAGCGGGGCATCCTGGCAGATCTTGGTGAA
>CAZGYZ010000470.1:0-1888 GCA_964530675.1 uncultured Nitrospira sp.
CCAGAGAGACCAGAGGCCGGCACCTCCCTCACAATCCGACTCTGACGAAGTCGATATACCCTCTTTCGACATCCGTGCTTATAAGCTCTACCTGCACCTTATCTCCGACGTCGAGGCCACGTTCGCCCGTCACCAGCCTCCCTTCGACCGGCGGCTCAAGGAGCCGGACCCACGTACCTCTGTCCGACGCGCCCGTCACGATGGCGTCGAAGCGCTGCCCAATCCTCGATTCAAGCAATAAGGCGGCGGCGGATTTGCGGAGCCGCCGCTCGACTTTCTCCGCGTCGTTCTCTTTCTCGGTACAGTGGTCGGCCAGATGCTTCAGTTCTTCCGGATGGTACGGTGTTGACGCACCGGCCAGCGCCGCTTTGATCAACCGCTGGGTGATGAGATCGGGAAAGCGTCGGTTGGGAGCCGTGGAATGGGTGTACCCCTTCACGGCAAGCCCGAAATGTTCAGGAGAGCCATCCTTCGACTGATCCAGTACATACTCGCCTCTGCCAATGAGCTTCACGATGGCCAGGGAAAGATCGGGAAATCTGAGGGGATCAACCTTCCGGCGTGCGATGAGGAACGATTCCAGCGCACCTGCGTCCGGCTCTGGGGGTAAATGCTCACCCCAGCGTGCAGCGACCTCAACAATCCGCTGCCAGCGTTCGGGAGAGCGCAGGATACGACGGAAAGAGGGCATGCCCTTTCCCTTGAGATAGGACGCGGTTGCCTGATTGGCCGCGATCATAAAATCCTCGATGAGTTCCTTGGCCCGATTCTTTTGCTCAACCTTGAGACCGGTCAGCACCTCACCCTCAAACACAGCTCGTGGCTCAATCGTTTCAAGACTCAACGCTCCCTGCTGGTGCCGGCGTACCTTGAGCCGCTGGGCAACCTGGTCTTGGAGGCGGAGTTGAGCATCGAGGCCGGAGATGGCCTTGACCCGCTCAGGCTCAGGCGCCTCCCCTGCGAGCCAGGCGGCGACGCTGTTATAAGCAAGCTTCGCATGGTTGCGGACCAGAGCCCGAAAGAGGGTCGAACTGAGGATCGCCCCGTCCTCCGCAATCACCATCTCCACAACGACCGCAAGACGGTCTTGCCCTTCGCCGAGAGACGTCAGATCGGTCGACAGCTTTTCGGGCAGCATGGGGAACATGCCGCCCGACGTATAGACCGACGTCGTATTGTGCTTGGCATGAACATCCAGGGCTGATTCCTTTATGACCAGCTCATCCACGTCGGCAATCGCAACCAGGATTGTGACAGACCGATCAGGATGAGGTTCAGCCACGGTAAGTTGGTCGAGGTCTCGGGAATCGTCGTTGTCGATTGAGGCCCAGGGCAGACCGGTTAGGTCACGCATGTCCGAGTGCCTGTCAGTAGCAGCCGTCTGCACACGAGCAAGCTCGGCCATCGCCGCGGAAGAAAAATCCGGCAAGAGGCCTCGTTCGACCATGGCGCGGCGAGCGATATTCTTGAGATCACTGCGATGGCTTTTCATGTGTCTCCTTCAGTCGGGGTGAAACCTGGCCGGGTCTTGGGAAATAGAGGAGCGGCCAGGTGCCCTTCTTGCTCGCAGAGTAAAGAGCGGGAGGTGGCCTGTTGATCTCCTGTGCTCGCGCAACGCGCGGCCTCAGAAGGGTAGGAGAGGGAGGCGCCAGACCATCCTTCGTGCTCGCAGAACGCGCACGATGAAACGGTGCTCGTCCGATGCGCGCAGTGAAGGATAGTCCGGCGACTCCCTCGGGGAGAAGGTGTGATGGTGCGGAGGAGGAAACAGGAGGCCCTCGCCTGGGCTGATGGCACGTCTCGGCGTGCCAGTGGGTGGGCGGGTGAGAAAGTCGCGCGCAGTGGAAAATCAATCAGCCTCCATCCCTAGAGAGATAACGAGCAAGCT
>CAZGYZ010000471.1:0-1886 GCA_964530675.1 uncultured Nitrospira sp.
GTGACAAGATTCTCCGATTTCACTTCTCCAATAGGGTGGTACCGCAATGGGTTCTATATTGGCTTCGATCTGACATTGGACGGAAGGAGATCCAGCGTCTCTCCACCGGCAACCAAGAGTCTATGCGCAACATCGGGCAGGACAGAATTCGCCAGATCGCCTTTGCTCTTCCAGATCTTGAGGAACAGCACGCTATTGTCGCCGAAGTCGAGCGCCGCCTGTCAGTCATCGAGGAGCTCGAAGCCGCCGTCCAAGCTAACCTCACCCGCGCCAACCGTTTGAGGCAGTCGATTCTTACCACTGCCTTTGCCGGGAAGCTCGTTAAAACAAATCCTGCCAGAATGATGAGGGAAGGGGTACTGACATCCAAATGATAAGAAGCCTACAATAGCGACGTCTAGTCAAAAGGATTGACCCTGTGAGCGACAATTCAAAAATTGAATGGACTGATGCCACGTGGAACCCGGTACGCGGGTGCTCCAAAGTCAGCCCAGGCTGCATGAACTGTTATGCCGAGACCTTTGCCGAACGGTTTCGCGGTGTGCCAGGACATCCTTTCGAGCAGGGGTTTGATCTGCGATTGGTCTCGGAGAAACTTGCTGAGCCTTTACGGTGGCGAACCCCTAAAATGATTTTCGTCAATTCAATGAGTGATCTGTTCCATGAACAGGTTCCTGACGAATATGTCGTCAACGTTGCCCGTGTTATGCGATTGGCCAACTGGCACACGTATCAGGTTTTGACTAAGCGCTCAGAGCGGATGCTGGATTTGCTCAAAGGGAAGCTGCGATTCGCCTCAGGCCAGAAAAATATTTGGTGGGGAGTCAGTGTCGAAAATAGGAAACACGGGCTGCCGCGCCTCGAACATCTGCTCGAGGCTCCAGCGCAAGTCCGGTTCCTGTCGATCGAGCCTTTGCTTGAAGACCTTGGCCCGTTTAGTCTCAAAGGTGTTAGTTGGGTCATTGTCGGTGGAGAAAGTGGTCCTGGCGCAAGGCCTATGGCCAAAGAGTGGGTGCTGTCGATCCGTGATCTGTGCAGACGAGCGCAGGTTCCTTTCTTTTTCAAGCAATGGGGTGGTGTCAGGAAGAGTGAGACTGGGCGAACTCTCAATGGCAAAACCTACAGCGAATTTCCTGCTCGAAGCATTGCACCCGTCCCTTCTGCAGCAGAACTGCTGACAATCCGAGAAGAACTTGAACTTGCGTAGGGCTCATGTCGCCTGACGACTTTCACGACAAGCCGTTCGACGAGGGTACGCTTACCAAGCTTCAAATATTCGAACTCTACGCACGAGAGTGGTTTCCGGTGTTCTTATCCCCGGAAAAGCCCTGGCTCAACGCCATTCATGTTTTCGACTTTTTCGCTGGACCTGGAACCGACTGCAATAATGTTCTGGGCAGCCCTCTGCGGCTATTGCGACAGCTTAGAGACTATCAATCCAGTGAAGGATGGGACAAAGTTCACGTCCACGTGCATTTTTATGATGGGGATGCGGACAAGATCAAGGAGCTTGAAGGTAACATCGTTGCGCACAGGCTCCATCTCCCTAATGTAAACTTTGATGTCCAGCATCTTCTATTCGAGGACGCCTTTCGAGCATCCGCGTTGACGTTGGCAGACCCACAGGCAGCCAAACTCGTGTTCATTGATTAGACGGGCGTTGCCCAGGTTACACCTGAGGTATTCGGTAAGCTGGTTCAGTCGCCGACATGTGACTTTTTGTTCTTCCTCTCTTCTTCAACTCTACACAGGTTTCGCGATCATCCCGCCATCAAGCAGAAGATTGTTGGACCAGACGACTACTACCACGTCCATCGCGCAGCTCTGGAGTATTACCGGAGCCTGCTTCCTCAAGGCCGCGAGTATTATCTCGCGCCATTTTCAAT
>CAZGYZ010000472.1:0-1885 GCA_964530675.1 uncultured Nitrospira sp.
AAGAGAGGAGGGCAAAGGTCTTGGGGTCATCGAACGGCATCTGCTCCATGACTAAGGGTGGATTGTCGGGATTCCGCTCATTGATCAGAGTCTCGGCGCGTTTGATCATTGTGAGGGTTTTGAGGCCCAGGAAGTCGAATTTGACGAGCCCAATCTTTTCGACGTCTCCCATCGAATATTGGGTCACGATTTCGTCGTTGGCCCCTTTGTAGAGCGGTACGTGATCCGTGAGAGGGCCTTCGGAAATCACCACACCGGCTGCGTGGGTCGAGGCATGGCGGGCCAGCCCCTCGAGGGAGCGGGCGATGCCCATCAGCTCTTTTACCCGCGTATCGGTTTCAATAAGATCGCGCAGTTTCGGTTCCTGGTCGATTGCCTGTTGGAGCGTGACGTTGAGCTGATTCGGGACAAGCTTGGCCACGCGATCGACTTCGGCATAGGGAATCTCCAGGACGCGGCCCACGTCCCGGATCGCAGCCTTCGCTCCGAGTGTCCCGAAGGTAATGATTTGGGCCACATGGTCCTTGCCGTACTTGTCGACCACGTAGTTGATGACCTCGCCACGGCGTTCCATGCAGAAGTCCATGTCGATATCGGGGAGGGACACACGCTCGGGATTCAGGAACCGTTCGAATAGGAGTGTGTAGACGAGGGGATCCAGGTCCGTGATGCGTAACGCATAGGCGACGAGACTCCCGGCGGCGGAGCCCCGGCCAGGCCCGACCGGAATGTGGCGCGAGCGGGCAAACTTGATGATGTCCCACACGATGAGGAAATAGCCGGCGAACCCCATCGAGCAGATGATCGTCAGCTCTTCACGCAGGCGCAGCTCATAGGCAGCGGGAAGGATCTGGCTGGGCCGTTCTTGTAGCCGGGCCGTCAATCCCTCCAACGCCAGGCGCTCCAGATAGGTTTCCCTCGTGAATCCTTCAGGCACTGTGTACTGCGGAAGATGCGTCTTGTTTAACGCTAGTTGGAGGTCGCAGTTGTCCGCAATTCGGCAGGTATTGGTAACGGCATTGGGGAATTCGATAAAGGCAGACGTGACTTCCTCGGTCGATTTCACATAGAGCTGATCCGTATCGAACTTCATGCGATTCGGGTCACTGATCGTCTTGCCGGTTTGCAAGCAGAGCATCAGTTCGTGCGGGCGGAAATCTTCTTTCTTGAGGTAGTGGCAATCGTTGGTGCCGGCCAGCGGGATGTCCATTTTCTTAGCGATCTCAAGCAGACCGCTATTCGCCACTCGCTGGTGGTCCAGTCCGTTTGCCTGCACTTCAAGGTAGAAGTGTTCCTTCCCGAAGATTTCCTGAAACTCCCCGGCTACTGCCATGGCGCCGGCCATGTCCTTCTGGCCGATGAGGTACGGGATCTCGCCGCTCAAGCAGCCGGACAGAGCAATCAGACCTTCGTGATGCTCCTTGAGGATATCCTTATCCATCCGTGGTTTATAATAGAATCCTTCAAGGTATGCTTTACTGACAAGTTTGATCAGGTTCTGATAACCGGTCAGATTTCGAGCCAGCAGAATCAGGTGGTAGTAGTCATTGTGAGCGAGGCCGCTTTCTTTGGCTGCTAAGCGACTGCCTGGTGCCATATAGGCTTCGCAGCCGATGATGGGCTTGATGCCGGCGTCTGTGGCTTTGCGGTAGAACTCGATGGCCCCGAACATGTTGCCATGGTCGGTCATGGCCACAGCCGGCTGGCCGAAGGACTTAATTTGTTGGACCAGTGGCTCGATTTGATTTGCGCCGTCGAGCAGACTGAATTGGGTGTGGAGATGGAGATGCACAAAGGATGACGACATGCGGGATTTTAGGAGGGAGGGGAAGGGGAAGTCAAACGAAAGAGAGGGGAGGGTGGCCCGTTGATCTCCTGTGCTCGC
>CAZGYZ010000473.1:0-1880 GCA_964530675.1 uncultured Nitrospira sp.
GTGAACGCGGTGATTGCCGAAGCCTTGTCTGTTCCGGTAGGTCTGATAGGGACATCATCAGCCTCCGCCCGAGAGACTGACGTGAACGCTGCCCTGCCTGTTTTGGTTGAGCGCATTCGGACGAGCGGACTCTTTCCCCTGCCGCCGGATCCCCTTAGCATAAACGCCCCTGGGTTCAGCGCACCGCCTGCCCGTGCTCCGTTAAATGTGGCGTCGAAACTCAAGCTGCTGGGGGTGGTGGTCGGCGATCGTGAAGGGGTTTCGGCGATCGTTGAAGAACTCTCCAGCAAACGCCAGTTATTTTTCAAGCTGCATGAACAGATACCCGATGTAGGTGAGATCAGCGAAATCCGTCGAGATGGAATAGTCGTTCGTCAAGGCGATCAGCAGGAGTTGCTTGAACTCGCCGCATCGCAGAGCGAGAAGCCCCCGGTTGCTCCAGCCACAGCAGGATCAGCTGTAGTTCCTGCACCTGGGAGTCCGGTGCGTGCGGTGCTCGATCGGAGAGAAGTTGAACAAGCGGTGGGCGATCTGCCCAAGTTATTGTCTCAGGCGAGGGCCGTACCCTACTCGGTGAATGGAGCGATGAATGGGTATCGGCTGGACTATATTGCACCCTCCAGCTTTTACGAGAGAATTGGGCTGAAGTACGGGGATGTCCTCCAACAGGTCAATGGCGTGGACATTCGCGACCCAGGAACGATGCTCACGCTTTTTCAGCAGCTTCGCAATGAGAAGACAGTGAAACTTGACGTCCTGCGCAACAATCAGCGAACAGCCATGACATTTGACATCCGCTGATTCCTCGTCTTTCGCGGCCTCTTTTTGGTTTTACCAACCTGGGTTATTTGGTTTGTCTTGTTTGTCTGGTTGAACGAAACAAACCAGATGAACCAAATCAACCAGATAAACCAAACAAACCAGTTGAACCGGATGCCTTGTCAGAGCGAGCCAGTAGAGAGTATTCTTTTAGACTCTAATGCTTTGTAGGCTTGTCCCGCGGCCAATCGGCTCTTCCTGGGATGAGCCATCCATTATTGGGTGTCAGCTGATGAATGATGAACGATCCGGTCGACCGCTCATAGGAGCGATCCTAGAAGACAAATTCGGCTTGCCCGAAGCCAAATTGCTTGAAGCGATTAATCTTCAAGGGACCAAGGGAGGGCGTCTCGGTGAAATCCTGATCCGACTCAGGGCGATCTCCGAAGATCAACTCCTTCAGGCGCTGGCCATTCAATTTGAACTTCCCTGGCTCCCGAATCTTGATGTGAGCCAGGTCGACCATGAATGGGTCAAGAAGGTTCCGATCCATTTCGCCCGCCGGTATCATGTGCTCCCTCTCAAGGCAGAGGACGGAGCTGTGCTTGTCGCGACGACCGACCCTATGGAATCGGCTGCATTGGACGACCTTCGCCTTTTGCTGGGACTTCCGATTAAATCAGTGCTGACGAGCAGCTTGTCGCTTCTGGCTTGTCTGAACCGTGTATATGACGAAGCCGCAAGCCCTGCAGGCGCAGAGCAAGTGATGGAGGATATTGCGGCCAGTGAGAGTCTGGATCAGATCGCTCATGAGTTGGATGAGCCCCAAGACCTCCTCGATGCCACGGATGAAGCCCCCATCATTCGGTTAGTCAACTCCGTGCTCTTCCAAGCGGTCAGGCAGCGAGCAAGTGATATTCATTTCGAATCGTTCGAACGGGGACTGGTCGTGCGGTATCGCATTGACGGGGTCCTCTATCCCGTCTTAACCCCCCCCAAACATCTCCAGGCCAGTATTATCGCGCGGCTGAAAATCATGGCGAGTCTGAACATCGCGGAGAAGCGATTGCCGCAGGATGGCCGGTTTCGGATCAGGACGGCTGGCAAGGATGTCGATTTGC
>CAZGYZ010000474.1:0-1876 GCA_964530675.1 uncultured Nitrospira sp.
ATGTCTGGGCCATGAAGGATGGGCAGCTTGTGACGAGAACGCAGCACGAGCCTGTTACGGTCGTCGCATGATGGATCTGTCGACCACCATTGCCGGCGTACGATTTCCCAGTTGTTTCATGAACGCTTCGGGGGCCCTCTGCGTCACGCATGAAGAATTGCTGGCCCTCGGCCGATCTCGCGCCGGAGCCATCGTCACTAAGTCGATGACGGTTGAGCCTCGCGACGGCAATCCGACACCTCGGTATTATGGATTTTCAGGCGGGTCCATCAACTCCATGGGCTTGCCGAATCTCGGGTACAAGGCGTACGCCGCGCTGATTCCCGAATTGAAGACACTCGGAAAACCGGTCATCGCCAGTGTGGCGGGACTCTGCGAAGACGATTTCCCGACGATTGCCGCCATAATCAATGCGGCGAAGCCCGACTTGATCGAAGTCAATCTCTCGTGCCCCAACATTCCAGGCAAACCTCAAATCGGATACGATGCTGAAGCTTCCGAGCGGCTGCTGAAGCTGGTTCGCAAGGTCATCACGGTTCCGATGGGGGTCAAGTTGCCTCCCTATTTCGATCCGGCCCATCACAAAGCGATGGGAGAGGTGATCGGCCGTTGCGGGGTCGATTTTCTGAACCTGATTAACTCGGTCGGCAACGGGCTCGTCGTCGATCCGGATCGCGAGGCCGTCGTCATCAAGCCCAAGGGCGGGTTCGGCGGGCTGGGCGGCCCAATCATCAAGCCGGTCGCGCTGGCCAACGTGCGGGCCTTTTGGAAGTTCTTCGAAGGGCGCATGCCGATTATCGGGACCGGCGGTGTGGTCAATGGTGTGGATGCATTCGAGCATCTGCTCTGTGGCGCGTCGGCCGTGCAGATCGGGACGGTCTTGGTCGAGGAGGGGCTGGGCGTATTCAAACGGTTAGAAACGGAGCTGGCGGCACAGCTCAGCAAGAAGGGTTATACGAGGTTGGAAGATTGCAGGGGAAAGCTGAAAGAATTGTAGGCCTACTTGGCACCGAATGTCTTGGCAAGGAGGCCCAGCTGTAGAGCCCGTCGCAGTAGTTGCGCCACGTTTCTCACACTCAACCGTCGCATCAAGTTGAATCGGTGGACTTCGACCGTGCGGACGCTGAGTTCCAACAACTGGGCGATCTCACGGTTCGTGTGCCCGATCGATACCAGGCGGAGAATGTCGCATTGTCGAGGCGTGAGTCGATAGGGATCGACCTCTTCATGCAGCGGCTGGATTTTTCGGCTGAGAGCTGTTCGTGCGCTCATCAATAACCTCTCAATCTTGAACTCACGCGAGTCTAGCAAAGGTCTGTATTGCTGTAAACGAAACTGCTAATTTGTGCAGAGCCCTGGTACTGGTCCGATCTGGCTGTTTGATTTAAGCAAACACACGAAACATACCATCCGTTCTCAGCGCCACGGCCTGTGGCACCGGTGGAACTTTTCAATATCCTGCTGAGCGTTAGATGACTATGCCGTTCATGCTCCATAGCGCTCTGATTCGGGCGCATGCGCTCCAGCAGCCATTTCGCACGGTGCTCAGCATTGCCGGAGTGGCACTGGGGGTGCTGGCCTCCGTGGCTATCGGAACGGCGAACATTCAAGTGCTGCGATCCTTCGAACAAGCCGTCACGACAGTAGCCGGTCCTGCCACATTGGAAATTGCAGGCCATGATCTTGGAGTGGATGAAGCTGCGATCACGGCTGTTCGTAGGGTCGATGGAGTGGTGAGTGCTACTCCGGTCATTGAAGAATCGGTCGTGCTTAACCAGGGGGAGGCGCGTGGCCAGGCGCTTCAGATATTGGGACTGGATCTACTCGCGGAGGTTGGAACGCGTGGATTTCAGATATCGCAGGCGGAAACCAACGA
>CAZGYZ010000475.1:0-1874 GCA_964530675.1 uncultured Nitrospira sp.
CCTATATCCCTCTGTTGGGCCCCTATCCGTTCGAGAAGTTCGCCGTGGTGGAGAACTTCTTTGCGAGTGGGCTCGGCATGCCTTCGTTTACCCTGCTGGGGAGCGGCATCATTAAGCGGCATTATGTGCAGCCCTACGCGCTCGGTCACGAGATCGTACATTCGTGGATCGGTAACGCTGTTTTCAACCGCGCCGAGCGCGGGAATTGGGTGGAGGGTCTGACAACGTACCTGGCCAATTATTACTGGCATGAATTGATGGGAGACCGCACTCAGGCACAGGAGCAGCGCCGTCTGATGGTGCAGAGCTACAATCTCCACGTGCCGCCGGAGCGGGACTATCCAGTCGCACAATTCACGCAGAAATTGGACGAGCATGATAATGCCATCGGCTACCAAAAGGCTGCCATGCTGTTCCACCTCCTACGCCAGGAGGTGGGAGAGGAGATATTTTGGCGGACTCTAAAAAATTTGGTAGCGCAGTATCGTGGCAGGCATGCGGAATGGCGTGATCTTGAACGAGTCTTCGTAGAAGAGAGCCGGCAGGATCTCCGGTGGTTTTTCGCGCAATGGCTGGAACAGGATGGGGCGCCGGTTCTGTCATTGCTGGAGGCCACTGCCCGTCCGGTGGTGGGGGCACCGACCTTTCAGCTGGACACCACGATCGTCCAGTCGAATAAGCCCTTTCGTCTTTCCCTTCAGATGCGGATTCGGATGGAGGATGGCCGCGAGCAGATCCTGACTGCGCCGTTGCGTTCCCTGCGCGAGGCGATTTCTGTGACCTTGCCCGCGCGACCGGTCACGATCGATCTCGACCCTGAGTTCATGACTTTCCGGCGGATCGCCAGACAATCGCTGTCACCGGTGCTCAATCATTATGTCACCGATCGTCGCCGATCGGTGCTGACAGCGTTTACGGATGAGCCGGGCCACCCCTCGCCGTTTCGTGAAATAGTTGCGCGGATCGAAACCCAGGAGCAGCAGAAACCGGCCCGTGAGCGAACAGCGATTGCCTCGCTGACTCAGGATGGACTATTGCCCCAGGAAGGTTCGGTGTTAGTATTGGGCGGTCCAGAATCCCGTTCGGGGATTCAATCGATCCTGGCCCATCACTGCGGCGAGCGCGCAGCCTTGAACGAGAGGGGTGTTACCGTGATGGGGACGGAGCACGAAGGGGCAGGGTTGGCCCTGTTGGCCAGTTGTCATAGGGTCGATCGTCCAGGCAGCGTCGTGACGGTGTTGTATGCAGCTTCGCAGCAGGCCGTGGCGAAGGTAGCGCGGCTGCTCTTTTTTTACGGATGGAATAGTTTCGTGCTGTTCAAAGATGGAGCGGTGGCTGTCCGCGGGGAGTGGCCGCTCGCCAGCGATCGTATGGAGGTGCGTCTCGATGCAAGCAATCCCATTCGGTAGGTGGTGCGTGATCGGACTTGTCTGTCTGTTCCTGGGTGAACAGGCGGGACAGGCAGAGGACCTTGTGTCGAAGGCTCGGGTGGTTCCCGCTCATCAGGCTGAGCGGCATCTGAAGAATATTCGCCAGCTGACGGTGGGCCGGCAGAATGCCGAAGCCTACTTTTCCTTCAGCGGGACTAAATTGATTTTCCAGTCTACAAACGATTGGGTGAAAGATACCGATGCAGCTCCGCTCAAACCGGCCGACGCCGGGTTGGGATGTTATCAAATGTATGTGATGGACATGGACAGCGACCGTGTGCGATTGGTGAGCACCGGCACGGGGGCCACGACGTGCGGATACTTTTTCCCGGGGGATCGCCGCGTGCTCTACTCGTCGACCCATGCGTCGGGGCCGAACTGTCCGCCGAAGCCGAAACGGGAGGGGGCCTACCGTTGGGCGTTGGACGATTACGATATCTATGC
>CAZGYZ010000476.1:0-1873 GCA_964530675.1 uncultured Nitrospira sp.
GGGAAGCGTTTCCATGCTGGCAGCATGTATCGGCAGCGAGCGGGCGGCTCGCCCTGTCTTCGTGCGCGTAGCCTGTTTTTTTGCATGCGGTTGCGGCTGGGGGGGCTTACCTGCCGGACGTGTAGATTTTGAGTCCCGCCGGAGCGCCACCTTCATCACGTCATCCATCGTGTCGGCAAAGACGAGGTGGATGCCCTTCAAAATGTGTTTGGGAATCTCGTCGAGATCTTTTTTGTTCCGTTTCGGAAGAATCACGGTCGTGAGTTTGGCCCGTTTGGCCGCCAAAATCTTTTCCTTCAATCCACCGATGGGGAGGATTCGGCCTCGAAGGGTGATTTCGCCGGTCATCGCCAGGTCTCGGCGTACCGGGATTTGCGACAAGGTCGAGGCAATGGCGATGGCCATAGTAATGCCCGCCGACGGCCCGTCCTTCGGAATCGCTCCAGCCGGCACGTGGATATGGAGATCCTGCGTGGTGAACACATCGGGATTGATGCCGAGGGTGTGCTCGCGCGACCGGACGTAACTCAAGGCTGCTTGCGCAGATTCCTTCATGACGTCGCCCAGTTGGCCGGTGAGGGTCAATTGCCCCTTGCCCTTCATCGCCGTGGCTTCGATGTAGAGCACATCGCCGCCGGATTCCGTCCAGGCTAAGCCCGTTGCCACGCCGATCTCATCGATCTTCAATTCTTCTTCGGGCACGAACTTCGGGACGCCGAGATATTTGTGCAGGTTGGCAGGATCGACGGGAAAGCCCACGCCTTTGCCTTCCGCCACTTTCTTTGCCACCTTGCGCATGACGTTGGCAATCTCGCGTTCGAGGTTCCTGACACCGGCTTCACGCGTATAGTTGGCAATGATTTGACGCACCGCCGGCTCGGCGATGCGGACATGTTTCTCGGTAATGCCATGTTCGCTGAGTTGCCGGGGGATCAGATATTTCTGGGCGATGCCCAACTTCTCTTCTTCGGTATAGCCGGGGATCCCGATCACTTCCATCCGGTCGCGTAAGGCGGGCAAAATAGGGTCGATTAGATTCGCCGTTGCGATGAACATCACGCCGGTTAGGTCGAAGGGCACGCCCAGGTAGTGGTCCGTGAACGAGTTGTTCTGTTCCGGGTCGAGCACTTCGAGCAAGGCCGCGGAGGGGTCGCCGCGAAAATCCATCCCGACCTTGTCGACTTCGTCCAGCATGAAGACCGGGTTGTTGGTGCCGGCTTGTTTCATGCCCTGAATGATGCGGCCTGGGAGCGCGCCGACGTAGGTGCGCCGATGACCGCGGATCTCGGCTTCATCACGGACGCCGCCAAGACTGATGCGGACAAATTCGCGGCCGAGGGCGCGGGCGATCGACTTCCCCAGCGAGGTCTTTCCGACGCCCGGGGGGCCGACGAAGCAGAGAATCGGACCCTTCATTTTTTCTTTGAGTTTGCACACGGCGAGATACTCGAGGATTCGTTCCTTCACCTTTTCCAGGTCGTAGTGGTCCTCGTTGAGGACTTTAGCGGCGGCCTTAAGGTCGAGGTTATCCGTGGATTTCTTGGACCAGGGTAATTCCACGATCCACTCGAGATAGGTTCTGACGGTTGCGGACTCGGCGGTATCCGGGTGCATTTTCTCAAGACGTTTGAGCTGCTTTTCGGTTTCCTTCAACACCTTCTCCGGCATCTTCAGTTCGACGATCCGTTTGCGAAACTCGGTGATTTCTTCCGCGCGTTCGTCGAGCTCGCCCAGCTCTTTTTGGATCGCTTTGAGTTGCTCGCGCAGAAAGTATTCGCGTTGGGTCTTGTCCATCTCCCCCTTGGCTTGCGCTTGAATCTTCTGTTGCATGGAGAGGACTTCGATCTCCTTGCCGAGAATCTCGCTGACGTGC
>CAZGYZ010000477.1:0-1873 GCA_964530675.1 uncultured Nitrospira sp.
TAATTGGCCGTCCCGTTGATGATCCCATAAATGGATTGGATGGTGTTGGCCGCCAACCCTTCCCTCAAGGCCTGGATGACGGGAATCCCTCCACCCACGCTCGCTTCGAAGCCGAGGTCGACGCCCTTGCTGGAAGCGGCGGTAAATATTTCTTCTCCGTGTAACGCAAGCAAGGCCTTATTAGCAGTCACGACATGTTTGCCTGCTGCAATGGATTCCAGAATGATGCGTTTGGCAATATCGCAGCCCCCGATCAACTCCACGATGATGTCGATCGACGGATCGGTGAGAATCTGTTTCGCATCGGTCGTGAGGAGCCCTGGCGGCAAGGTAAGACCTCGGTCCCGTGTCACATCGAGATCTGCAATCCGGACGATTTCGATCGGCACACCGACCCGGCGGCTGATTAATGCGGCATTCTCCAAGAGAATCTTCGCGACGCCCGTTCCGACCGTTCCGAATCCAATAATGCCGACGCCCACGCGCGAAATCACTCTTCCGCCCCCTCAAGCTTCAGCGCCTTGCGAATGCCTCGCACGGCTTGCCTTGTACGATGTTCATTTTCGACGAGGCCGAACCGCACATATTCATCTCCGCCTTCACCGAATCCGATCCCGGGAGACACGGCCACTTTCGCTTCGCGGAGCAGGAGCTTCGAAAACTCCAACGACCCCGAAGACCGATAGGGCAACGGAATTCTGGCCCAGACAAACATGGTCGCCACAGGCTTGTTCACCTGCCATCCAATACGATTCAGCCCACTCACCAACACATCGCGACGCTTCTGGTAGCGCAACACCGTCTCCTTCACACAATCTTGCGGCCCATTGAGGGCAATGACGCTGGCAATCTGAAGAGGCTGAAAAATACCGTAGTCGAGGTAACTCTTGATTTTCGCCAGAGCTCCAACAACCTCGCGATTGCCGCAACAAAATCCCACGCGCCAACCGGGCATGTTGTAGGCCTTGGAAAGGGTATAGAACTCGACGCCGACATCCTTCGCCCCAGGAGCCTGCAGGAAGCTCGGCGCCTTATATCCATCGAACACCAAGTCGGCGTAGGCTAGGTCATGAATGACGATTACGTTATGTTCTTTGGCGAAGGCGACAATCTTCTTAAAGAATCCGAGATCCACCACGGCGGTGGTAGGATTATGCGGAAAATTGATGACCAAGATCTTCGGCCTTGGGAAAGTCTGGCGATAGACCCTCTGTAAATCGTCGAAGAAGTCACTGTCCGGGCGTAACTCGACCCCGCGGACTTCTCCGCCCGCAATGATGAAGCTATACATATGAATGGGATAGGTCGGCGTCGGTGTCAGGACGACATCGCCTGGGCCAATCAAGGCTAGGGCCAGATGCGCCAATCCTTCTTTGGAGCCGATCGTAACAATGGTCTCGGTTTCAGGGTCCAGATCGACATCGTAATTCCGCTTGTACCATCCCGTGATCGCATGCCGCAGTTTCGTAATCCCGCGCGAGGCCGAATAGCGATGATTTTTCCCCTTCCTCGCTGCCTCGATCATCTTCTCGACGATATGGCTCGGCGTCGGTTGGTCAGGGTTTCCCATTCCGAAATCGATAATGTCTTCACCCTTCTGACGAGCCTCAAGCTTGAGGCTCTGCACCTGGGCAAACACATAAGGTGGCAGCCGTTTGATGCGATAAAATCCGTCGCCTAATCCCACGAGATCCCCTGTCAATCATCCTCACGCGAGCGGAAGCAATCGAGTGATTGCCTTCCACCGTATAGGGGCCCATTCTAATGGCGCAGAGCATATCTAGTCAAATTATGTCGTGATTCTGTGGGGTTCGGTATCACGACCCTTTGGAAGGACTGGGACAACCGGCCACCAGCTCCCCCACCCAGTCCT
>CAZGYZ010000478.1:0-1870 GCA_964530675.1 uncultured Nitrospira sp.
ATCGCTTGTACCGGACACCATGCTTCAGGTATACTCGGTCCCCGACGCCTGGATGCCTGGGCGTCTTTTTTTTGGAGCATGCAGCAATATCTATGGATCAGACAGCCACAACAGAATCTCCCGTCGCAGCCGATATCGCTCCTAAGGGGCGTCGTAGCGACATTCGAAATATCGCCATTATCGCCCACGTCGACCATGGCAAAACGACATTAGTCGACGCCGTGCTCCGACAGACCCATGTCCATCGCAAGATCGACGATATGGGCGAACGGATCATGGACTCGATGGATCAGGAACGTGAGCGTGGGATCACCATTCGAGCCAAGAACGCCAGCGTGACCTACAAAGGCGTGAAGATCAACATCGTCGATACGCCGGGCCACGCCGACTTCGGCGGCGAAGTCGAACGGACCCTGCGCATGGTGGACGGCGTCCTCATCTTGATCGACGCGAAAGAAGGCCCCATGCCGCAAACGACCTTCGTGCTGCGGAAAGCCTTAGCGCTCGGCCACAAAGCCATCGTCGTCATCAACAAGATCGACCGTCCGGACGCGGTGATCGATGACGTGGTGAATCGGACCTTCGACTTGTTTGTCCATCTCGGCGCCACTGACGAGCAGCTCGATTTCCCGATCGTCTACACGGCAGCGATCAAGGGCACCGCAACACTCGACATCAATAAGCCCGGTACGGACATTACGCCGCTCCTCGACACCGTCCTGGAAAAGATCCCGGCACCGGCCATCAACGCCGAAGCGCCCCTCCAGATCCTGGTCCTCTCTCTGATCCAAGACCTCTACAAAGGCAAGATGGGAGTGGGGAAAATCCAATCAGGTTCGATCGCCCGCCGACAGAATGTGGTCGTACTCGGGAAGGATGGCGCCAAGTTCCCTGGAAAAGTGTCAGACCTCGCAGTCTATTCAGGGCTTGAGCGGACGGATATCGAACGCGCGGAGGCAGGAGAAATCGTTGCGGTGGCAGGCCTGGACGAAGTGAGCATCGGCGATACGATCGCTGACGCAGAGCATCCGGTTGCACTGACCCGCGTCACGGTCGACGAGCCAACCGTCCAAATGACCTTCTCCGTGAACAATAGCCCGTTCGCCGGACGAGAAGGCAAGTACTTGACCTCGCGGCATTTGCGCGATCGACTCTTCAAAGAACTCGAGACCAACGTGTCGTTACGCGCACAAGAGACGGATAGCGCGGATAAGTTCCTCGTGGCAGGCCGAGGCGAACTGCATCTCGGCGTCTTGATCGAACAAATGCGCCGGGAAGGATACGAGCTGCAAGTCTCGCAACCGGAAGTCATTGTCCACCGGGATGGGGAGAAGGTCCTCGAACCCTATGAAGAGCTGACTATCCAGGTGCCGGAAACCTATCAAGGCGCCGTGATTGAAGAGCTCGGCAAGCGCCGCGGCGAGCTGCGCCATATGCGGCTCATCCATTCCGACGCCGGACCGAGTGAAATGCATCTGGAGTACCATATCCCCACCCGGGGCATCATGGGACTCAAAAACCTCTTGGTCGCTAAAACGCGCGGCACCATCATCATGCACCATGTCTTCGTCGCGTACGAACCGGTGGAGCAGCGCGACCTCACGGTGGCGACACACGGCTCGCTCGTCGCGTACGAAGACGGAGTCAGCACCGGCTATGCCATCTTCATGACCCAGGAGCGGGGTACCATGTTCATCGGCCCTGTCGTGGATGTCTATCGCGGGATGGTTGTCGGCGAAAACAGCCGAGACGAAGACATGGACGTGAACGTCTGTAAAGAAAAGCAGCTGTCCAACATGCGGGCGTCGGGTACCGATGAGGCCTTGGTCCTCACGCCGCCACGGGAAATGGGCTTGGAGCTCGCGCTCGA
>CAZGYZ010000479.1:0-1865 GCA_964530675.1 uncultured Nitrospira sp.
TGCAATCGCAGCTCTCGCTGTCGTACGAGCAGTTCCAGTCCAGGTGGGTGGATCAATTACAGCAGCACGGAAAGAAAAGCTAACAGGATGCTGAAAAAGTCGCTCTCAAAAAACGTGAAAGGTAAAACGTGAGACGTAAAATGTTTCAAGAAGTCTCAAGGCCCCGGGCAAATTCCCTCGATTAACGTCTAACGTTTCACGTCTCACGGATCGCTGGAAGGCCTATTAGATCGCTTCCTTTCTCATCGCCTCAGGGCCCTCGCCACGCCAAACCGGCAGGTTCTCGGCTGTATCATCGTACCCGGCTGCCATGTCTGTCCCCTCCACGCTCGGCTCCATTGTGTCTTCCCAGAGCATCTGCCGGCCCAGATCATCCATCATTCGGATGCGAAACTCGATCTGCTGTGATGGACCCATCAACCCCTCTGTCTGGCCAACGACAGCTCTGCTGATTCGTTCTGCACGAGCAAGAGGGCCGGCTCCGGCTGCGAAATGATCGGTCCACACAAGCTGTCCGGTTGCCGAATCAACAGCACGAAGAAAAAACTGAGGTTGACCACCGATGGCGCCCCGGCTGCGGACCTGGGTTACGGTTGCCTGTGGCGGAGCAAGATGGGCCACCGCTCGGTGGCTGGAACCGGATTCTTGATTGCCGACACCGAGGTTCAGAATGCCTTCCCAGAGAAACTGGCCTGTGGCCGAATCATAGACGCGAAGCTTGAAGGCTGAAAGTCCGTCAGCACCCGGACCGATCCCGCCCGCAAAAATCCGCTCACGCGGTTGATCTCCCGCAGACGCTGCATCCTCTCTTACATTCAAGTCATACGTTTCATCGGAAAGAATCAACCCGGTCTCGGCATCGTAGGTTTTTACAGTAATCGTTGCCGTCTCAGCATTCTCGTACCCGACACCAGCTGCCACGACCATCTTGGGTTTCGCCGGCGCGAGAGACGACAGATCTGCAGTCCAGGCTATCGACGGAAAGCCGGAACCGACCATCGCACAAGCGATCAATGCGCCGTAGCAAGCTTTCCTTGTCCGTCCATCGATCGGACTGAACCACTCCCTCGCTTCACCTATCGTCCCAGACAGCCGCTGGATAATCGTCATATGCGAGTTCTCCTTCGCTTGTGCTGGAGTCTCTCATTGACGCCCTACAGCGTAAATTCCCCACTGTGGGGAGAAACCCCATCGAAAGAGGGGGGGAGGGGGGAGAGTTCGAGGTTCGAAGTTCGAGGTTTTAGGAACTTCGAACCCAGAACTTCGAACTTTGGATCGTGCCCATATCGAAGCTATTTTGGCGGTGTTTTTTGACCTGGTTTAGCTGGGTTCTCGGAGGCTCCCGCAAGTGGAACCTGCCCGAAGATGGAATAGCGATACCGGGCCACAAACCAATACAACAGATAGCCGAATGGCTTAACTAGTGGAAAACTCAAAAGAGCTGAGAAGGCGCTCCCACCCTTGATGCCAGGCAAGAGGGCTAGAAAGGCATCGAGTCCACGTACAATCTCTCCGTTGGGGCGAACCAGGAAGGCGACCTTGGGACGACCTGGCAGATAGCTCTTCCCCAAAGCCTGCTTGGCCTCTTCGCTCTGATACGGAACCATCCGTACCGGGGTGGCATCCGTATGAGTTTCCAGTCGCTCAAGACCCTTCTTGGCGGTGACACAGAGGCGACATTGGCCGTCATAGACCAGAAGACAGGTTTGAGACGTGCGGGACGGGTTGATCTGGTTTGTTTTGTTTGGTTGGTTGATTTCGTTCATCTGGTTAGCTTCGTTCAACCCAAAAACCAAACAAACGAGACCAACCAAATAACGGCCTTGTTCGGCTGACGGGCTTTTTCAGCATCCTATTAGTCCTGT
>CAZGYZ010000480.1:0-1854 GCA_964530675.1 uncultured Nitrospira sp.
TCGAAACCGGAGGCGTACCCTCAGGGGTACGTTGAGGATTTCGATGAGTCGAGAACGAAGCTGGCGGACTTTTTCAGCATCCTGCTAATGATCGTCGCGAGAATACCAGTCATGCCGCCCACCACCTTCTTCCACCAGAACCAACTGATCCAGCAGCCTAGGCGCAACTGGGTCCAGGAACCGGGACGGCTTCGACAGCACCATGCCGCTGCCCCTGTCAAACACATTGATCGGGTAGGTCAAGTACAGATGCCGCTTGGCTCTCGTCACGGAAACATAGAACAACCGGCGCTCCTCCTCCAGCCCCTCATCTTCACTGAACGAATAGACCGATGGGAATCGTCCATCCACGATCCAGATGACGAAGACACATTGCCACTCTAGCCCCTTGGCAGAATGGATCGTGGACAACACCAGTCGTTCGTCGTCGCGATCGGGCGCCTCAGCGCGGGCGACATTTCCGTCCGGTGGCTCCAGCGCGAGATCGGATAGAAATGATTCAACCCCCTGATACCCCTCCGCGATCGTCTGCAAATGATCCAGATCCCGCGTGCGCTTGGGATAGTCGTCGTAATGTTCCTTCAGAATCGGCAGGTAGTACTCATAGATATGGCCCACTTGCTCAGCCGGACGAAGGTCTCCTGATCCAGCCAGGCTTTCGAGTGTCAGGGCCAAATCTCTAAGCCCTTTCCCAGATCGCCCCGGCATTGCGCGAAGAGCGACATAGGGATTGTCCGATTTCACGAGCGCAGCCATGACATCCTGCGCCTTCTTCGGTCCCACCCCTTCGACGAGCATGAGCACGCGATGCCAGCTCACAGCATCCAAGGGATTGGCCACGACGCGCATGTGGGCCAGCAGATCCTTCACATGTGCTGTCTCGATAAATTTGACCCCGCCGCGCTTGACGAACGGCAGTCCGTGACGAGAGAGTTCGATTTCAAGGTCGAACGAGTGAAAGCTCGACCGGAACAACACCGCCATTTCGCCGAGCGGAACCCCTTCCTCCCGCAACTCCAAAATCTTCTGCGAGATAAAACGCGATTGGGCATTCTCCCCCGCCGCCTCCACCAGAACCGGCAACGGCCCATCGAGCTTCCTTGTAAAGAGATGTTTGCTGTATTTTTCCTTCGCCTCTTCGATTACGGCGTTCGCGAGATTCAGAATCGGCTGGGTACTGCGGTAATTCTCTTCAAGTTTATAGATGGTGGTGCCAGGAAAGAGCGCGGGAAACTCCATGATGTTCTTGAACGTCGCTCCTCGGAAGGCATAGATCGACTGCGCGTCGTCACCGACAACCATCACGTTCTGGTGGGTGGATGCGAGATGCCGGACGACATCCGCCTGCAAACGATTGGTGTCCTGATATTCGTCCACCAGGATGTACCGATACAGGGATGAAATCGTCTGCCTGATTCCTTCATCCTCCATCACAAGCCGCCGCAGCAACACCAACAGATCGTCATAATCCACCAGTTGACGCTGCCGTTTCGACGCCTGATAGCCCCGCTGCAACTGCTCCAAGGCATCCAGATGGTCGGAAAAATGATCGAACTCTTCGACCACGATCTCGGCGAGCGGACGTAACGTATTCTCGGATTTACTGAACATCTCCGCGATCGTACCCTTGCGGGGGAACCGCTTATCTTTTTCATTCAAACCCAGCTGCGCGCGAACCAAGGCGATCAAGTCTTCAGCATCGCCTCGATCGAGAATCGTGAAACCCGGCTCAAGGCCGATGGACCGGCCATAGCGCCGGAGCAACATATTGGCCACTGAGTGGAACGTGCCGCCACGGACACGCTCGCTGCGTACGCCGATCAACTCACCGGCCCGTTCAAGCATTTCCTGCGA
>CAZGYZ010000481.1:0-1846 GCA_964530675.1 uncultured Nitrospira sp.
TGTCGCCAATCGCAAGGCCGGTCTTCTTGAGCACCAGCTTGATCGCCTCGATCGGGGCAATTGTAAACCACTCCGGTGCGAGTGCCGCCCCGGCATAGCCGACGATGCGCGCCATCGGCGTAAGACCGAGCTGCGCGGCTTCCTCTTCTGCCATGACAACCAACGCTGCGGCCCCGTCGTTACAGGAAGGAGAATTGCCCACGGTCAGAACGCCGTCTTCCTGGAACACCGGCTTGAGCTCGCGTATCTTGCTCAGGTCGACTCGATTCGGTTCTTCATCCTCTGTGACGGTCAATAGCGTGCCTTTCCGTTGAGGTACGTCAACCGGGACGATTTCCCGCTTGAAAGTCCCGGTCGCAATGGCTTCTTGAGCGCGGCGGTAGCTTTCCAAGGCGAAGTCGTCGAGCTCCCTTCTGGTGAGCCGGTATTTTACTGCGCACAGTTCCCCGCCATGACCCATGTGGAAGTTGTTGTAGACGTCCCAGAGTCCGTCTTTGACCAGGCTGTCCACCAGCTCCGCATGTCCTAGCCGATACCCCTGCCGCGCTTTTTCCAACAAATAGGGTGCGCGGGTCATGTTTTCCATGCCGCCTGCCACGACGATTCTGGCGTCTCCGAGGGCAATGGCTTGAGCGGCCATGATCATGGTCTTGAGACTGGAACCACAGACCTTGTTGACCGTCGTGGCGCCAACCGAGTTGGGGATGCCGGCTCCGATCGACGCTTGCCTGGCCGGCGCCTGGCCGAGCCCGGCGCTGAGAACGCAGCCCATGTAGACGTCATCAACTTGATCTGGCCTCACATTGATTCGCTTCAAAGATTCAGCAACGGCGATGCTGCCGAGCTTGGTTGCAGGCACGGGGCTGAACACCCCGTTGAAGCTTCCCATCGGGGTACGCACTGCGCTGACAATGACGGCCTGCTGTTTTCTGTTCATAGAATTTGCTCCCAATGACTCTGTTCGAGATAGCCCGTCACCTTTTCCATGAACTGATCCGCCGTCGCCCCATCAATGACCCGGTGATCGAACGACAGGCTCAAGTACCCCATAGGTCTGATTGCAATGGCGTCATTATTGATGACTATTGCCCGTTTCTGGATCGCACCGACGCCCAAGATTGCGATCTGAGGCTGGTGAATAATCGGTGTGCTGAACAGGCTGCCGAATCCGCCGTGGTTCGTGATGGTGAATGTCCCTCCTTGGACCTCCTCAGGACTCAGTTTTTTGGACTTGGCTCGCCCTGCCAGGTCCGCGACTTCTTTGGCGAGCTGCGTCAGTCCTTTTCGATCTGCATGTCTCACGACCGGGACGAGGAGTCCATCCTCCAGAGCTGTGGCAACACCCACATGAATGTCTTTCTTGACGATAATTCCTTGTTCACCCCACGCCGAGTTCACGACTGGCACCTCTCGAATGGCGCGGGTCACAGCACGGATCACGAAGGGCAGGTAGGTCAGGCTGCGGCCCTCACGGAATTTGACTATGCCAGAAAAGTCCGCTTCAAAGAAAGTTGTGACATGGGCTGACGTCTGCTTGCTCCTGACCATCCGGTCAGCGATGGTTTTCCGCATCTGTGTGAAGGGCAGAATGGCTTCACCCATTGACTGCTCACCGCTGGAGGATGCACCCATGATTGGAGCACCGCTCTGCGTAATGAAGTCCTGCACATCTTTCTTGGTGACCCGTCCGCCTACTCCGGTCCCCGTCACCTGCGACAGATCGACTCCCTGTTCCTTGGCCAGCTGTCGGACGGCGGGAGAATGATGGTCTTCGCCTTCGGGAGCCGGATTCATAGGACGAACGACCGTCCCGCCGACACGGTTGATCACTTGGGAGGGAGGAGTG
>CAZGYZ010000482.1:0-1845 GCA_964530675.1 uncultured Nitrospira sp.
TGAAGAGCTTGTCCTTGAAGGCTTTGACGATGGTGCGGATCTGGTCCGGGGCGACCACGTCGCGGTCGAGCTGGTCTGGATCGTAGGCGAATTCGTCGTCAAGCCGCTCCCAGCGTTTTGCGCGCGTTTCCCGATTCATCACCTGCACACTGTACCCGGCATCGACCGTCGAGCCAGCCTGAGTGATGGCGGTGCGGATGCGGTACACATCGTAGTTGACGTTGACGCCGTCGGCTACGGCCTGCTCGTGGTTATATTCCATGACGAGATTCTGATTGAAGAAGCCGAAGGTCTGCTTGTTGGGTGTGGCGGTGAGACCGATGAGATGGGCATCGAAGTATTCCAGCACCTGCGCCCAAAGGTTATAGATAGACCGGTGGCATTCGTCGGTGACGATAACGTCGAAGGTCTCGATGGGAATGGCGGGGTTGTAGTCGATGGGCTCTGGTTGTTTGAAGAGCCGTTCGAGGCCGGAGACGGAGGCTTCTTCGTCCTCGTCCGATAGCTCCCGCCCCTTGAGCATGGAATACATGCGCTGGATGGTGCTGATGCAGACGCGCGCGGTGGTGTCGAGGGTATTGCCCGCCAGCCGCTGGACAATGAACTCTTCGGTGAACTTGAAGTTGTTGTACGGCGAGACGTACTGCTGAAATTCCTTGAGCGTCTGGTCGCCGAGATTGCCGCGATCGACGAGAAAGAGCACGCGGCGCGCGCCGCCGAACTTGATGAGCCGGTAGATGAAGTTAATGGCCGTGAAGGTCTTGCCGCTACCGGTGGCCATTTGGATCAAGGCGCGAGGACGATCCTGAGACAGCGACTTTTCGAGATTATTGATGGCGGTGATTTGCGCGGACCAGAGGCCTTCTGTCTTCAGAACTGGAAGCTGTTGGAGGCGCTTTCTGAGCGTTGAATAGGTGCGGTATGGCTCGCGCTTGAGAGCTGCGACATCATCCCTGATCGGAGCCTCCGGCTGTACCCCCGATTGAGTAATCCACTCGGCTAACGTGTTGGGCTTGTGGAATGAAAAGGTTTGACGACTTCGAGGTTCCGGATCGAGCCCGTTTGTGAATCGAGTTTCCACGCCTGTGCTTTGGTAGAGAAATGGGAGTGGACGAACATGCGCCGGTAACTGAAGAGGAAGGCCCTCGCTATACTTGGCCGATTGGATTTCTACTCCGATGAGCGGAAAGCCTTCCTTCTTCGCCTCTACGACACCAGCAGCTTTTCCATCCAAATACAGGAGATAGTCCGCAAAACCATGCCCGCTTTCGAGCGGAAAGTTTCTGAGGACCACGCCCCTTCCGGCATGAAGATTTGCGCTCTTATAGTCCTGAACTCGCCAGCCAGCCTGTTCCAGCGCCTGGTCGATGTGCTCGCGCGCTTGATCTTCAGGGGTGGGCATGGGGCGAAGAATACCCGTTTCCCTGGGAGAAAGCACTCCGCCCATTTGGGGAAGTTCTGAGTTATGAGTTCTGAGTTATCTGGCCCAGTACTGGGATGTATGAGATGGGATGAGGGGGTCTTTTTTAGTCCATCTGGTTTGTTTGGTCTGTTGGTAGAGGGCGACGGGAAGAGTTTGTCTGGTTTATCTGGTTTGTTTTGTTTGTTTGGTTGGGCAGAACGGGAAACCAAACAAACCAGAGAAACTAAATGAACCAGAGAGACGAGACCTGAGAGGCTCCCCTCAGGTCTTGAATCCGATGCGGCGGGGTTTGGACTCTGGTTCCGCCATGAGTTCACGAATGGCTTCGAAGACGACACGAACTGGCCATCGTACTTCTTCTCCAGCTCATTACTCAGCAGGCAGCAATATAGGCAACACTTGGATGCCTGAAGAATGAGCGA
>CAZGYZ010000483.1:0-1836 GCA_964530675.1 uncultured Nitrospira sp.
AATCACTAGCGGGTATATTCCCCGCTGCTTGCGGCGTAAACTCCTTGCGTGAGCGAGTACATACACAAGAGCCATAATGTTACGGTCTTGCTGTACCACCTGGTCTTTCCTGCCAAATACCGACGAGCGGTATTTGATTCAGCAGTTGATAGAGTGTTGAAGGATGTCTGCGTAGAGATCGAGAAGCGCTATCAGATCAAATTTCTGGAGATTGGCACAGATAACGATCATGTACATTTTCTGGTCCAATCAGTTCCCCGATATAGTGTGACGAAAGTGGTAACCGTCATAAAAAGTCTGACAGCCAAAGAGATATTCCGTCGAGCGCCTCAGGTAAAACGACAATTATGGGGTGGAGAATTGTGGACAGATGGGTATTATGCAAGCACAGTGGGCAAGCATGGAAATGAAAACATGATAGGGAACTATGTCAAGCAACAAGGGGACACGTATCAAAAGTTATACGAGAATCAACAGTTGGCTCTCTTCTAAATATCTAAATACCCCGCTGCTTGCGGCGGGGATCTTTATTGAAGGGGTGAATGGCTGAAAGCCATACCTGACACAGGATTTCGAGCGATGAAGGGTGTCTCCGATTTGAACGGCGAACGGCGGTTCTGGCAGGCTTCCGGTTTTTCTCCCGGAGGCCACCATGAACATTGGCAAGACGCTGTTCGCTCAACTCATGGACTTCCTGCCCTGGAAGACCTTCCATCGCATTGTCGATCGCTGGGAGGGCGATCGCTACGTGAAGTCCATGACCTGCGCCGAGCAATTCCGCGTGATGGCCTTTGCGCAACTGACCTATCGCGAGAGTCTGCGCGACATCGAGGCGTGTCTGTCGGCGCAGGCCGCCAAGCTCTACCACATGGGCTTTCGGCAGGAGATCACGCGTTCGACGCTGGCCGATGCCACCGAGACGCGGGATTGGCGTATCCATGCCGAATTTGCCCAGTGCTTGAGCGTGCAGGCGCGCACGCTCTACCTCGGCGACCGCTTTGGCCTCGAGTTGGCGCACACGACGTACGCGCTGGATTCGACGACCATCGACCTGTGCCTGTCGCTCTTTCCCTGGGCGCTGTTTCGCACCACCAAGTCGGCGGTGAAGATGCATCCGCTGCTCGACCTGCGCGGCAATATCCCCAGCTTCATCCACCTCTCCGACGGCAAGCTGGGCGATGTCAAGGTGCTCGACCTGCTGGTGTTGGAGGCGGGGGCGATCTACATCATGGATCGCGGCTATCTCGACTTCGCCCGGCTGTACATAGTGCATCAGGCCCACGCCTTCTTCGTGACCCGCGCCAAGTCGAACACCCAGCTTCGGCGCGTCTATTCGGCCCCGGTGGATCGTGGCACGGGCATCATCTGCGATCAGACCGTGGCGCTGACCGGCACTACCAGCCGCACGGACTACCCCGTCCAGCTGCGTCGCATCCGATTCAAGGATCCCGATACAGACAAGACGCGGGTGTTCCTCACCAACAACGTGACCTTGCCGGCAGCCACCATCTGTGCGCTCTACAAGGCACGCTGGCAGGTGGAGCTGTTCTTCACGTGGATCAAGCAGCATCTTCGGATCAAACGGTTCTTCGGTACGTCGGAAAATGCAGTGAAGTCGCAAATCTGGATCGCCGTCTCGGTCTATGTTCGCGTCGCCATCGTCAAGAAACGCCTCAACCTGGACGCGTCGCTCTACACATTGTTACAGATTTGTTCGGTCACCCTCTTCGAGAAAATGCCCTTGCAGCAAGCGTTTCCGGACAACGACCACACCTCCGAACAGGGCGACGACGGCAACCAACTGAATCTATTCGCGTTTTAACCGGACACTTCTGA
>CAZGYZ010000484.1:0-1830 GCA_964530675.1 uncultured Nitrospira sp.
AAGACCGTCGAGCGCTTTGCTCACATGCGCACGTCGGGGGCAACCTACGACGCGCAAGCCAAAGGCGTGTTCAGCCCCGATGGCTCGAAGGTGATGTGGAACAGCGACTGGGGGTCCGGCACGGTTTACGCCTATGTGGCTGAGATGCCAGGTAATTCAGGCGACACCGTGTCCCCTACTGCCCCAACAGGCCTCAGGGTGACGGGCATCCCGCAGGCCGAGATCGACCTTTCGCGGAACGCTTCAACGGATAGCGTAGGTGTGACTCACTATCTGACCTCCCACGACAGCTCTCAAATAGCAACTGTCACGGACAGGAACCTATCGAACATAGGCGTGAGCGCCGGGATAAAGTACGGCTATCCCATCGCACCTCTTGCGCCGTTCTAGAGAACCAGTCTCATTCACTTAAACTGCCTTCGTACTCCTGCCCTCTTGATGCAAGCGGCATGGAACCGCCCACGATCCCCAAGGATGTTTTCTAACGGACGGCACAAAAATGCTATCACGCCACAGGGCAGACTGGAGAAGTCTTGCAGGAACAAGCCGCAATCCTTGCTTTTAACCGAGGGGGCAGACCCACATGTTCGTCTTCCCCCACTGTGGGACAGGCTGCCGAAGGGCACGCTTTGCTCGATCAACAAGGTGTGGAAGTGACCCAAGAGCCCAATAGGGTCACGGCAACGGTGCTCACCCACGAGACCGATTCCGATGCTCTTGCTGAAGAATGGGATGAATTGGTCTCTGCTTGTTGTCAGCACGGAGTGTTTTTCTTGCGGTGGCATTGGAATCGCGTGTGGTGGCGCATGTACGCCCCGCCTCACAGCGAGTTGTTCTTGATCGCTTGTCGAGACCGGAGCGGCCAATTGGTTGGGCTGGCGCCCCTCTATCGGCATGGTTGATCAGTCAAGGGCTTATTCACAGTTCAAGAGATATGTTTCATCGGGACTGGTGCTGGACTGAAAACGAGTGAACATCTCGACATCATCGCCCGAAGCGGATATCATCACCATGTCGGACAAGTGGTTGCGGCCTGTATTCAGCAACACCCAGCGTGGCAGCGTGTCTGGCTCTGGGGGATTCACGCCAGTTCACCCGTGCTCCCGCATTTTACGAAGGCGTTTGGCGAGGCCGCGACGGCACTCTCCTGCGACCGGCTTCCTTACGTGGATACTCGCGCGGATTGGGCCACGGTGAAACTGGGATTTGGGTCTAACTTATGGACAAACATCGACCGCTATATCAGGCGGATCCAGAAAGATTATAAGTGTCAATTCAGTCGTGTTCAGACTCCGGAGTAATTGGAAGAATTCATGGACGCGTTTGTCCAGTTGCACCAGGAACGGTGGCAATCCAAAGGCGAACCCGGGTCATTTGCATACCCTAACTTCAAAGAGTTCATGCAGGAGACTGTGCGCGACTCCTTCCGCTGTGACAGAGCCAGGCTGTGGATGCTCTTCCTGGACGGACAGTGTGTTGCAGCGTTACAGGCGTTTGTAGACCGCGGCGTGGCGCATTATTTTCAAGGAGGGTTCAAAAGCGGATATGAAAAGCACCACCTCGGGAGTGTGATGCTTGCGCTATCGAGCCTGTTGCACAAACTCCTTGAAACCTAAGCAATACTATGCATAATAGGCGCCCAGGACTTCCTGGAGGGTGACACGATGGGCTCCCACTTTCTCCCCTGTGAGCGAGCGCAACTCTATCTGCTGCCCCCTGCATTGCAAGACTGGTTGCCGGAAAGCGATCTGGCCTGGTTCATCCTGGACGCGGTGGCCCAGATGAATCTGACGGCCATGACCCGGACCTATCGAGCGGATGGCTGGGGAC
>CAZGYZ010000485.1:0-1826 GCA_964530675.1 uncultured Nitrospira sp.
TGCCCTCCACCAGCCTTCGCTAAAGCTTCGGCTGGCAAGCCAGCTTTAGGACGAAGGCTGTCCCCCGAAGCACCATCGTGCGAAGGGGGACGGTTTCATGAAGTACGTCTATCTCATCCAAAGTCTCGCAGTTCCAGATCAACGCTACTTAGGCATCACCGCCAACCTTGATGAAAGGCTTCGAACCCATAATGCAGGTGGCTCGCCTCACACGTCGAAGTATCGCCCTTGGAAGTTAGTGCTGCATCTTGGCTTTCAGGATGATCAGCGGGCGGTTGAGTTCGAGCGGTACCTCAAGTCAGGATCAGGACACGCCTTTGCGAAAAAGCGCTTCTGGTAAGCCCTCGTGTCCGGCGATCCCCAGAGATTGCATTACCTCAGTGCATCACGTTCCTAGCCTCGCATTTCTCATAAACACTTCTGCGGCAATCGCGACCCGCTACTATGACAAGCCTCGACCAGTACAAACGCACCCTTGCTGGCATGCTCCTGCCGAATGGCATGAACCTCAACCAGGAGTTGGTCAAGCAAGGTTAGCGCTGGTGGTATCGGCGCTATGCGCCAGGGGAGACGGTGCTGGAACGGTTAGAGAACGAAGCGCAAGAGGCGAAGAATGGTCTGTGGATTGATCCGCAACCGGCGCCGCAGTGGGTATTGCGGAAGGTACGAGTCCTCACCCGGTAAGACGCTACGTGGATTTTCTCTGCTCATCTCCTTTGCGCCTCCTTTGCGTCCCTCCTGTGCGGTTGCGTTCCTGCTCGTAGCCCACGGCGGTGTAGTACAGCACGAGATCGAAGAAGTGACCAAGCAGGAGCTGTAGCTCCAGCTCCCCGTGCAGTTCCATGGCGTTCTCGGACAGACCTTCGCGCTGGACGAAGGTGCGCACGTGCTCCTTGGTGGAGATGATGGCCCAGACGAAGTGGCTGTAGGCCACGCTCTGCTGGGCGCGCGCCTTGCCCAGCTCGGTGTAACGCCGCTCCACCTGGGCATCGGCCTTGTCCAGCAGCCAGTCACTCAGGTTGCGGTAGATCTCGCGGGTGCGGGTTTGGAGTTCGCTCGCCGGAACTTTGTTCAAATCGCTGCATCGGGGAGAGTTCCAAACCTTCTCGCTAAGGTCGCGGGAAAGCTGTTCAATGTGACTCTCGATAAGCTTCACTAATCGGACGGCCAGCATGACTCACCTCAGCGTCGGTTTAAAAAATAGGAGCGCCCTCGAACAACAGAGCAGCTCCGGCTTGGTCCTGGGCTTCACCTTATGGATCCACTGTACAGTTGTCAATATATTTTGTTTCAGAATAAGGGTGAACCGATTTTAGAGAGGGAAAGAAAGCCTTGTGGGCCAGTGCCGCCGTGAGAGTGACGGAAATGGGCAGGCTTATGTCTTGGCGTTGACCGCTCTCAATGGGGCTCGAATCGTCGGACAGAATAAAGACGGTATCGGCTGTCCTCCACCCAATCTCGATTGCGCATGCCTCGCGCTTTTCCCCATCGTTGTGCGCGGATAAACACATTAGTATCTGGACTCTCTAGACCAAACATACTCGCGACGGTCGGAGCTATCTCACCTTCGATACACCACGGTGACTCGGTCAAGAAAGTCGATGAGTTCGGCGATATGTCGTCGGATCGCGCCCCGGTCTTCTCGCGCCGCCGCTTGCTCCATAGCGGCTCCCATCGTACTAATGGCGTCGAACCCATACCCTCCTCCGTCCCCTCTCATGCGGTGACCGATGAGTTGAATCTGCGCCAGATTGCTTTCTTGCAATGCGGTTTCGAGAGTCTGCACATCACGTCGACGATTCTCTAGAAATCCTGGGACGATCTCT
>CAZGYZ010000486.1:0-1817 GCA_964530675.1 uncultured Nitrospira sp.
GGTTCCCCCTCGTCGTCAACGAGACCAACACACCCATGGGCGAGGCAAGCAAGCCCAGATCCACCGACGCTCCTTTTGGAATGAGCCCTTGGACTTTGGCATCGATATCCGCCTCCGGCAGGCCGAACGTATGAAATACCTGGCGAACGATCGGCGCCTGCGGAGACAAATCTAAAGATTCGTGCTGCGCGCGCAGTAACGGCAACACCTCCTGGCGCATCATCTCTTCCATTTCCCGTGGCACGCCGGGCAACGACAGGATCAGTGCCTTCTTCCAAGTCAGACAGAACCCCGGCGCAGAACCGACCGGATTGTTCAACACGGTGGCGCCGGATGGAATCAGCGCCTGGCGCAACTGCGCGGGACTTGCGGTGCGGCCCCATTGCGCCAGCCTGGCCGTCATACCATCCAGCGCTTCCTTGCGGCGGCCGAGGCGGCAGCCGGTCGCAGAGGCCACCGCCTCCCTCGTGCAATCGTCTACCGTGGGACCGAGTCCACCGGTCATGACGATCACCCGGGCTCGCTTTACGGCTGTGTGAATAGCCGTGACAATATCCTGCCGCTCATCGCCGACGACCGATTTGAATCGTACTGCAATTCCAAGCTTGCCAAGTTCCTCGGCGAGGAAGAGAGAATTGGAATCGGATCGGCCCCCGATCAACAGCTCAGTGCCGATTGCAATAGTTTCTGCGTCAAACTGGTTCATATGGTTTCTTTGGTTTGTTTAGTTTGTCTGGTTTTTTGGTTGAACGAAATTAACCAAATAAACAAAACAAACCAGACAAACCAAATAACGCTCTTCTAATGGACTTCGGAAAAATCCATACTAAAACTCGTCTCTCCTCCGTTCGTCGGAAAGACCGTGATGATCGTTTTGGCCTTTGGGTCGAAGTCTGCATAGTTGAACGACGCAATGACCTTCGCTTTGAATCGGGGACTCTCCGGCCAGGCAACCGTGCGATCACCAACCCCGTCGAAGCGAACAGACAGGGGCTTGATGGTTTTTCCTCCCTGATCGAACACCATATAGCTGTCTACCGCGAAGTCGGGGGCATTCCCGAAGATGACGGTGCTGACCAGCAGGGTCCGGCCTTCCAACAGTTGCTGCACATCGGCCTCACTCGGCTGGAGCCCCCGCAAGGCCATATGCGTCGCCATCACCGACAGCCCGCCGAGCTTCGTGATCAAAAACCCGCTGGGGTGGAGCTCGTCGGTCGCGCCGAATCGAACATAGAACGTATCCGGAGGACTCTGCTTCTGCGCCGCCTCGTTCCCACGATCGAGTGCGATCTGAACCTGTGCCGCAGTGGGATGCACATCGATAGCCTGCGCCGGCACATGAGGAAGGCAGCTCAACGCGGCAACGCACAGCAGCATGTTCCTTTGTTTAGCCCGCATAAATCACGAAGACCTCTTCTGTCGAATGTTAAATTTTGAATGTTGAGTGTTCGGAATTCATTCGATCCTTTCTCAGATCCAGTGACTGCCGACTCCTTCAACTCACCATTGACCATTTCCCATTCGCCCAGGACCATTCCACATTCCTCATTGATCATTCAACATTCCCAATGCGTCCTGCATGAGCATGCCAGTATCAGATCACTCTTCCCCTGTCAACGAACCGCCCAGGCTCCACTCGCGGTTGACAACAACAAAGGTGAAGTGATAAAAAAATGAGCTGTTGCACTGCTCAAACTATTCACGAATAGCCGTGGATAATACGGATTTTCAAGAAGTTATACGGAGGAGTTTCCATGTCCACCCCTGAACCAACCCCAGCGCCCCAAGCCCCGCGACGTCAATATGTGAACTTCGCC
>CAZGYZ010000487.1:0-1808 GCA_964530675.1 uncultured Nitrospira sp.
GGCACGTGAGTCGTTGGTTCAGTCCTGGCGCGATCTGCTGGTGCAGTACCGTCGAATGGAACTGCAAGGCGAGATTCGTGGGGGGAGGTTCGTGAATGGTTTTACCGGCGAGCAATTTGCGCTGCCGGAAGCGGTCGAATCGTTGAGGGCGATGAGAAAACAGAACGAGTCTAGCGCTGCCTCTCATGACATCAAACTGTCTGCCAGCGATCCGTTGAATCTTGCAGGAATCATCTTGCCGGGGCCGCGCGTGCCCTCGGTGCCGTCGAACTTTCTCATCTATAAAGACGGCATCGTCGTTCGCACCGTCATGGGCCGGGGTGTCGTTGAACCATCTGAAGCGAAAATTGCACGGGTCCTCCGGACTCACTGATCCGGCGGACCCATGGATATGCGTAGAGTTATCGCGAGATGGCGCGCAATTGGGCCAGGCGTGCCTGTTGGTCTGCCGGTCCCCATTGGCTGAAGCGTTGCTGTGCGGCGGCTTGGAATGCCGGTTGCGCATCCGGAGCTACGCCTAGCAGGGTGCTCATGGACGTCAGATACTCGCCCTGTCCTCTGGCAACGTCCTGTTCCAGGTTCGCTTCGTTGTACGTCGCAAAGGCAATGGCCTTATGTTCCGGGAGCAAGCGGCCGTCTTCACTCCACCAGGCGTGACCGGAGGTCGTGCCTGTGACGTTGGAGGTGGTGTCCGTGATCTGTTTCACTGTGCCCTTGAGCGTGCAGCCTGATGCCAACAACATGAGCATCGGTACTATGGCCCACATAGCGACCTGTTTCATTTATCTACCTCCTCGGTGTGGAAGGGAAGGGTTCCCTTCATGGTTGATCGCCTCCACTATACCACAAGCCCACTAAAGTTCAGCCAGATCCGTGCCGATAGGAGAGCTACGCGGTACGTTGCACCGAGTCTTTTAATCGAGGAGACGCCTTATGTCCGTCCAAGCTCTGACCCAAGTCGATCCCACTCAGTTCTTTAATCTCCCGTCTGCTAATGGCACAGCCCCCCAGCGATTGGATACCAAAGTAACGGGAGTTGCAGTCTCCAACGATTTTTCAGGCCGCTTGAGTGTGACGACGGCGGAAGGTGACAAAATCACCCTCTCGGCAAATCTTGAATCCGATTTCCGGGCCGTGAACTACAAGTCCCAGGTCGAAGGCGGTGGCACGACGACAGATGTTGAAGCGAAGTATGCCGAGTATTCGCTGAAGCAAGAGTTTGGCGTGACAGTCGAAGGCGATCTGAGCGAACAAGAGGTCAAGGATCTGACGAAGCTGTTTCGAAAAGTCGCCAACATCTTCGAAAAATACTTGAAGGGGCAGGATGACGCGGCCCTCGCCAAGACGGCGAAGCTGGTCGAGCGGTTCGGAAGACTGTCCTCTCTCTCAGATCTGGACCTCAATGTGGATGTGGAACGGTCCGTGACGGCCCTCGCTGCGAGGATTGTCACAGAGGTAACCGGTCAGCCAACGTTGCCGACCAGCCAACAGCCACAGACTTCTGCTACGACATCTCAAGCGGTTACCCCGGGTGGGGCGCCCGCGACGGCTGCGGTGATCCCGCAACCGCCCACTGGTACCACGGCGCCCACCCCGTCATCGACTGCTGTACCGGTTGCGAACACAACCGACATTACGCACCTCAGTGCCCCTGCTCAACAGACGCAGCAGCCCAGGTCGCTGGCTCAGCAGATCTGGGACGCCTTGCAGGAGACCAATGTGGAGTCGCGCAAGGTCCAGAAGTATCTTCCGGATTTCCTTCAGAAGCTTCGCGAGGATTTGGGGAAGGAATTGCGAGGCGAGCGGGA
>CAZGYZ010000488.1:0-1804 GCA_964530675.1 uncultured Nitrospira sp.
GACTGAACGCCGGTGGCGCACCGACGGCTTGCGCGGCGAGCCTGGCCGCCGCCGCCACGAGCACGTCCGCGGCACGCCGCGTTTTCACCGAACGCGGGTGGGGTCATTGCTTGACTTTGCACTGCGCCAGCGCTGCTGCCAGACCTCCTGCCCGAGCCGTGTCAAGAAATCCGTCCGGTCGGTCTCGTTATGAAGGATCGTCTGCTGGTCGTTGCCGCGAGCGGTGAGGTGCTAGAGGGCGCCCGGATATTCCCACACGAAGTTGCGAGCAATGAACGCGGAGCCAAGAGGGAGCGAGGTGCAAGGTCAAGCAATGACCCCATCTCCTTCCCTTTGGACACGTCTGGCTACTGGCAACAAAAAAGGAATGCGTGTCGGTGGAGGAAATGCGCAAGCGCTTCGAGGCAATGATGAAGCAGGGCGAGGCATAACAATTCATTCCAGCGGACGCCTTCGGCGCCGCTGAATTCAGGCGTTAGGCACCAAGATGGATCCAGTCTTTACACTTCAGTGGCCTGAGTTTCTCTTGGCAAATCGGCTTCAGAAGTTGCTGCCAAAATCCCAAGGCTTCTCAGTTCTTGTCCCAGCATCACGCCAAGAAAAAGGTATTGATCTTGCGATTGTCCTAAAACAAATCAACAGCAAGTCTCGCGTTGTCACCATTCAAATCAAAGCGTCACGCACCTATGCGCAAGTGCCACCAAAAAGAGAAACGACACAACGCATGCGCTTCCACACGTGGTTCAATCGTTTTGATGTACCCGAAGAAGCAGATTTGTTCTTACTTTTCGGCATGTACGCGCCCGACGCAAGCAAAACAACCAAGGTGGGCCCTGAGTGGTATAGAGACTGCACGCTGCTATTCACGCTCCAAGAAATGAAGGACTTTATGTCCACGTGTCTAACCGTTGGAGGCAAGCATGATCGAATGTTTGGGTTCGGCTTCAACGATGACAGTAAGATCGTTCAAACCCGTGGCGATAAAGACCGCCGTAGGAAAGACTTCACCCGCTACTTGCTTGACAACCGCATCGGGTTAATCAAGAAGAAACTTGGTGCCTAACAACGCGTTCGAGCGGACGAAAGTGCGGCCCTGCTGTGCTTGGCCGCTCGCCGCTCAACTCAGGCGTAGTTGTCCTGAGCCATCTTGTCGGCAAGCTATAACAATGCTTGCACGCCATCCTGTCGGGAAAGGGCCGACCTGGTTCAAGTTTTACATGTCTCCGCTGTGCAGTCCGTAAGCGATCACTCATGCTGAATCCGAGTTAGGTTTTCGCCTTCCGGATCTACTCAAAGAAACGTACACAACCATTGGAACTGGCGGCTTTAGCGCCGGATACGGAGCGATGCTGGCTAGGGCTTCGACGGTTCGCACGAGTGCCTGCGACGAGCTCAGTCGAGTGGCACAAGCCCGGCCTGTCTGGTTCAACCAAATAAACAAGACAAACCAAACAAACCAATTAGACGGGATATTAAGCCTGGCGGCGTGCGGGAGGCCTGCGGCGGCCGCGTCCGCGATAGGACGGACCGGCGCTGAGACCGGGGAGGCGGATGGTGACGGTGGTTCCTTCGCCTGGCGCGCTGCCGATGGCAATTGAGCCGCCATGTTCTTCGACGATCTTTTTCACCGTGGCAAGGCCCAGACCGATGCCGGCCCGCTTTGTGGTGAAAAACGGTTCAAAGACCTTATCAACGATTTCTGCAGGAATAGGTACCCCGTCGTTTTTGATGAGGATATGATCTTCCACGCCGCGTCCCGCACGGTGTTGAGTGACCTGAATATGGAGATGCCCACCGGGGTTCA
>CAZGYZ010000489.1:0-1793 GCA_964530675.1 uncultured Nitrospira sp.
TTCTCCACCACGGCGAACTTCTCGAACGGATAGGGGCCCAACAGAGGGATATAGGCGTCCAAGTAACGCGCAGTGGCATCGAGGTATTCCTCTGCCAGATGCGCATCCTCGGGAAAGAGATAGGTCGAGAGCAGAACCCGCTGGCCGGTTTTGGCCATCCAGTCGCGTGACGTTGAGACAAATGTATTCGCCACGAGCGTGAGGGCTTCGCTCGGCTGCGTCACGTCCCATTCCGTCATCACCATGTTATCGTCGCGGCAGAGCGAGGCGGGGCAAGCGCGCGATTCACCGGCCTTTCCCTGGGTCACAACCGTCCACCCAGCCGGCACGGCGACTTGCAATGCATAGGTACTCAGCGATTCCGGAACATCGGGATACCAGGAGCTTTCGCTGCTGATATAGACGCCTTCCGGCCCGATATGTCCGGCAGTCTCACTGGGCGTCACAAATCGAAGATGGCGCGGATCTCGCGGCGGATCGTTGATGACGCCATGGTAGTGCACATCCAGCGTCGCCAGTCCGGCAGGCACGGCCTGAGAAGGGATAAGAATCTGTTGCGCCGACTCCGGCAAGGAACCATGCTCGATTTCGAACGGCACATTCTGAAACGAGACCTTCGCCTCAGCCGATGTCTGTATGAGTGTCAGGCGATCGAGCTGGAGTGTGGGGGCGAGAGAGAACCGAATCGGAGTCTTCTGTTCCGGCACTTCAAGGGTCAGCCGGTCCTTTACGATAAGGACATGCTGATGGGGGACGATCTGTACGAATAACTCGTGATGCCGAATGACAACTCGCGGCAGGACCGGATCGGCGGCGCAGGCAATATCGATCGCACTATGGCTGAGGAGCGTGGCGAGAAACAGACAGAAAAAAGTAACAATTCTGCTTCCGATTGGCATCGGAAGAGTTTTAGCATTCGCGACAGACGAGCACAAGCTGGATGGAGGTCAACAATTGCTCCAAGTCGATCGGTTTCCCGATGACTTCTTGCGGCCCCAGGGCCCAGGCTTCATCGAGGGTATCTTCATCGTGACTCCCTGTGATGAGGATCACCCCGCCGGCATAGTCGCGTTGGCGGAGTTGCCGGAGCACCTCGGCGCCGTCCATCCCTGGCAAAAATAGATCGAGAAGGATCAGATCTGGAGGCGCTTGCTCCACCATCGCGAGGGCATCGGAGCCGTCTTTCACGCCAAGCGCCCGATAGCCTCGGAGACTGAGAAACTGAACAATCAAGTCGCGGATCAACGGCTCATCGTCGACGACAAGGATCGTTTCTCCCATATCGGCTACGGCTACGCTGCTCGATGCCCGCAGAGATGAAGGAGGTTTAGCCGGAAGCTGCACCACCTGATTGACGGACGCGACCAGCACATCGAGCGACAGGCCCTTCCGGATAAAGTCGGTCACGCGTAACCCGCGCGCGTGATTTTCCTGTTCCTCGGTCGCTCCGCCACCCAGGATGATTACCGCCGCATGGGGATCGTATGCACGGATTTCTTTGAGGACGGTCAGCCCGTCCATTTCAGGCATGCGAAGATCGAGAATGGTGACGCGCGGGGCATGCTCACGGAAGAGGGTCAGTCCTTCAAACCCGCTCGTCGCCGACAGTACCTGATACCCATTTCGGTTGAAGACGGACTTGATCAGATCGCAGTTCATGCGATCGTCATCGATAACCAAAAGCTTGACCATATCTCAGCCTCAAGGGCAAGAATGCGTGGCGTGGAGCGTCTAGATAATTCGCAAATTCAGCCTAACACAGGCATTGCCGTCGGAGAAGAAAATGACGGGAT
>CAZGYZ010000490.1:0-1784 GCA_964530675.1 uncultured Nitrospira sp.
AAGCAGGTCGAAAACATGGTGTGGGCCTTCCAGCTCAATCTGTCAGTCATGAGCTGGGTCGGGCTGCTCGTCGGGGTGTTCTTGATCTACAACACGATCGCCTTTGCTGTGGCGCAACGGAGACGCGAGATCGGCATCTACCGCGCGCTCGGCATGACAGAGCGGCGGGTCGCAGGCCTGTTTTTCGTGGAGGCAGGGCTGCTCGGTCTTCTTGGCGGGCTCTTGGGCGGTCTTGGCGGGATTTGGCTGGCCAGGGGCTTGGTGTCGCTGGTCAGCCGAACGGTCTCAGACCTCTATGCGCCTGTCACCTCTGGCGGGTTGATCTTGTCGATGGACATGGTGACACTCTCTGCAGTGGCAAAAGGAGTTCTGCTCGGAACAGTGGTCTCGATGGTGGGAGCCTTGGGTCCCAGTGTGGAAGCTAGCAGGACTGTGACGGTTCGCGCCTTGGCGCCGGGAGACTATGAATCGACGAATCAACTGCGGGCAGGTCTATGGGGGTGGATCAGTCTCGCGTTGTTGGTACTGGCAGGCCTCTGCTCGCTGCTGGGCCCGGTTGGGAACCTACCGCTCTTTGGCTATTTCGCGACGGTCTGTCTCTTAGGGGCGCTCTCCTGTCTTGCGCCGATGTGCATCAAGGCGTTGGGCTGGCGGCCTCTTCGGCGGGACAGCAAGACGATGGTGGTTGGGGGAAGCCTCCGGCTCATTGCGGCAGACCAGGCGGCGCGGCATCCTGGCCGGAATGCAGTGACGGTGTCGGCGTTGATGGTGGGATTGTCGATCATGATCGGAGTGGTCGTCATGGTTCGCAGTTTTCGTGACACGGTCGAGTTCTGGGTGGACGAGACCGTGATGGCCGATCTCATTGTAGCCCCACAATCCTGGCTCCAGGGAAAGCAGTCAGGTCAGGCCTCACGCTCCTTGCCGGGAGGGTGGCGTCCGATCCTGTCGGCTATCGACGGCATTGATGCGGTCGATACCTATCGGGATGTGTATGTAGGCGTTGCAGGTCAGCCGGTGGCGCTGGTGTCACGAGATCTTCGGCTCCATGCGCAGCGTAGTCGGTATCTAATGGTTCATGGAGATTCTAGCGCGGCTCTGCGGCGAGCTGCCGAGACCGGAGGCGCCCTCCTGTCGGAAGTGTTGGCGACAAGGCTACAGCTTCGTGAGGGAGATAAGCTCACGATTACAACGCCATCGGGACCGACTGCTGTGTCCGTCGAGGGGATTTTTTATGATTACGCGACCGACGGCGGGAAGATGGTGATGGATCGAACATGGTATCAACAACAATGGCACGACGATCGGGTGACCGTGTTTTCTGTCTACCTGGCTGCCGGCGCCGATGTCGATCGAGTAAAGCAGTCGATTGTGACGCACGTCGCTGGGCTGGACGGAATGACGCTCCCACCGTTGGTGATTCGAAACCACGAATTGCGGCAGGAGATTCTCGATATCTTCGACCGTTCCTTCGTCTTGACCTATGTCCTTGAAGCCATTGCCGTGCTGGTGGCCGTCCTCGGCATCGTGAATACCTTGGTGACGGCCGTGCTGGAGCGGCGTCGTGAGTTTGCCGCGCTACGGGCGATCGGTGCCAGCACGGGGCAAGTGGAACGGTTAGTCTTGTGGGAAGCGGCCTATCTTGGATTGATCGGAGCCGCCTTGGGTGTCGCGGGAGGCTTGCTGCTCGCTCTGCTGCTCATCCATGTGATCAATAAACAATCATTTGGCTGGACGATTCAGATGACGGTTCCAGGCGGAGTGATTTTGCAAGCCGTAGGACT
>CAZGYZ010000491.1:0-1762 GCA_964530675.1 uncultured Nitrospira sp.
GATCGAGCAGAATGAGGGCAGGCAGATCCAAGCCGGCGCCTATCCCAATCCCACGATCACGGTCCAGACGGCTGACGCGGCGCTTCGAGACCCGAGTGTGGGGAGGCGTATGGGAGAGCGCGCTGCGTCATTGAGTCAGCCGCTAGAATGGCCCGGCAAGCGGGCGGCCCGTCAGGATGCGGCAGATGCAGGTCTGGCAAGCGCGACGGTTGGACTTGAAGAAGCCAAGCTCAATCTCATTGCGGAGGTGAAGCAGGCATTCTACGAACTGCTGTTGGCGGAACGGACGGTAGACCTTCTTCAGCAGAACCTGGAGATCGTTCAGGAAGTGGCGCGCATTGTCAAAGCTCGCGTCCGATCCGGGGAAGGCCCTCAGTTCGAATTAGTGAAGGCGGAAGTCGAGGTGCTCAAAGCCAAGCAAGAGATGACAAAAGCCAAGAATGTCGTGCGAGTGAAACTTGTCGGATTAGACACCTTGACGTCGGGAGCCTTAGGGCCTCGGTACAAGGTCCAAGGAGATTTCCGGATACTTCGGGACCATCTGGACGCCGAGCAGATGGCGGCGCGGGACCCCTCGCAACATCCTACCCTCAGACGCCAGGGAAAACTGGTGGAGCAGGCTGAGTTTACCGTTTCCAAGGAGCGGCACAGTCGTGTGCCGGATGTGACCCTGTTCGGCGGCTATGCCAGGGAGGTAGGCCGCGAGGCGGTGGTGGCGGGCCTGAGCGTGCCGACGCCCTTGTGGTATCGGCAGCAAGGGCACATAGCGACGGCGCTCGGGGCTCAACGAAAAGAAGAGGCGGAGCTGATTCGTGCTAGAAATGACATCGGCCGTGCCATTAACCAACATGCCCGCGAAGCGGAAACGGCGCAAGATCAGATCCTCGTCTACGAGGAAGGGCTCTTGAAGCAAGCGCAGGAAGCGCTTCGCATTGCCCAATTGAGCTTCCGCCAGGGAGCATCCAGCCTTCTGGATGTCCTCGATGCCCAACGGGTCCAACGACAGATCACTGTAGATTACAACCTGGCGCGATTTGAACTTTCCCTGGCGCTCACGCGGTTTGAGCGCGCCTTGGGCGCTCCGCTCTGATGCGAAGAGGATAGATGAAAGTCATGGTGAATTCTTCCGGACGATGCACCAATCGATGCGAATGCCATGGACGCCTGCCAGGCCGTCTGTGCTGGATCCTCAATGCCTGTTTCGGCATGCTGCTGGCAGCCTCCTTCACAGGCTGCGACCGTGCGCCGGCGCCGGCTCCGGCTCAGGAGAATGGGACGAAACATTCGGCAGGCGAGGCCCATCTTGTTCGGCTCCCATCGGAAGAAATCACCCGATCCGGTGTGACGGTGGAACCAGCTAAACGAACGGCATTTCGCACCTACCGAACCTTCCCCGGCGTCGTACGGCCGAACGAGAACGCCTTGGCGAATATCACGACTCTTGTGCGTGGGCGGGTGGCCGAGGTGCATGCCGATTTAGGCCAGATGGTCAAAGCCAATCAGCTGTTAGCGGTGCTCCATAGCGGTGATCTTGGACTCGCCCAATCTGCGTATCTCAAGGCCCGAGCCAGGCGGCATGTCGCGGAGCAAGCCCATGAGCGGGCGCAGTTTCTGTACCAAGAGAAAGTCATTGGTTTGGCGGAGTCCCAGCGCCGTGAAGGAGAGATGATCGGTATCCGCGCCGAGACTCAGGAGGCGAGAGAAGGACTCCGGTTGTTGGGCATGGGCGACAAAGAAATCGGAATTCTTGAGCGGACCCAAA
>CAZGYZ010000492.1:0-1757 GCA_964530675.1 uncultured Nitrospira sp.
ATGGACGGCAAGTTGTCCTTTCAGGCGGTCTATGGCCATATGTTTGCCGGGGCCTATATCAAGGAGAACCTGGGTACCAAGGCCGATCAAGACTGGGCGTATGTCCAGCTCTGGATGAACTTCTAGCAGGATGTTGAAAAAACCCGCCAGCTTTCCGAAGGTTAAGGCTCAGGTTGAGGCTGAAAAGAAGTAGTATGGATTTTACTCAACCTTAACCTCGACCTCAGCCTATCTTTAAGCGCTGATTGCTACATGTCGGCTCAACCTGACTTGCCCACAGGAAGTCAGTCGTCTATACTCTGCTGATTTTCGCGCTCCAACCACCATCCTGTTTCTAGATTAACCTCATCGTGGATGATCTGACTCGACAGCTCAGCGAACAGTTCGGCTTCGCAAAGTTTCGGCCAGGCCAGGAAGAGGTCGTTCGGGCCGTGTTGGCCGGGCGCGATGCGATGGCGGTCATGCCGACCGGGCAGGGCAAGTCGCTCTGCTACCAATTGCCTGCGACCCTCTTGCCCGGGTTGACCCTGGTCATCTCTCCGCTCATCGCGCTGATGCAAGATCAGGTCGCTGGGTTGAAGCAGCGGAAGATCGCAGCAGCGGCGTTTCACTCGGGCCTCACCGGGTCTGAAAAGCACCGCGTCATTCAGGATCTCAATCAGAAACGGCTTCAGTTGCTCTATCTGGCGCCGGAACGGATGCAGCACGAGGGATTTCTCCAACTGTTGCGTTCCCTCTGGGTCTCGCTGCTGGTGGTCGACGAGGCGCACTGTATTTCCCAGTGGGGCCACGATTTCAGGCCCGATTATCTCAAAATCGGACGTCTTCGCCAGGAGCTCACGAATCCTCCCTGTCTGGCTCTGACCGCCACTGCCACATCCCGCGTTCAAACGGATCTGTGCAAACGATTGTCGCTCCGCGATCCGTTCCGACTGGTCGCAGGCTTCCGCCGGGACAATCTCGCCTTGTCTGTTCGTCTCTGCCAGTCCCGCCAGGAAAAACTGGCTGCGTTGGAGCGGTTGGTTCGGGAGACGGAGAAAGGCACGATCCTGATCTACTGCGCGACGCGCCGGGCGGTGGAGGAAATTGCGGAATGGCTGGGACAGTCTCACCAGTCGGTCGGCTATTACCATGCAGGTCTCTCGGATGAGGAACGGCAGCTTGTACACGACGACTTTCGCCGGGGGAATGTGAGGATTCTAGCTGCGACGAATGCTTTCGGCATGGGCATCGATAAGTCGGATGTCAGGCTGGTCGTCCATTTCGACATTCCGGGAAGTGTGGAGGCCTATTATCAAGAGGTCGGGCGTGCCGGTCGCGATGGCCGACCTGCTGCCTGCTGCTTGCTGTTCCATGAGCGGGATCTGGCCACGCAGGAATACTTCATTCAGCAGGCAGCACAGGATCCTGAAGGCGCAGATCGCGCCGAGCGGATGAAGACGCTACTCCAAGAAATGCTGGGATACGTGTCGGTATCGGACTGCCGGCAGCTCGCAATTCTTGAATATTTCAGCGATGAAAATGAACGGGCCCTGGGCCCCTGTGGCCTCTGCGATCGCTGTGTTGCGCCTGTCCGGCAACCGAGCAGAGAGGTTTCGCACGACGATGCCGCTTCTGCGAAGGCCGTCTTAGAGACTGTGTCTTGGTGCAGGGGTCGGTTCGGCGTGAGTCGAATCGTGGAGATTCTTCGCGGAAGCCGTTCGAAAGCGATGCAGGCCTATGGCGCGGAAGACTGTCCGACATACGGAATGTGTCGT
>CAZGYZ010000493.1:0-1757 GCA_964530675.1 uncultured Nitrospira sp.
GGACTTCCCAAGAAAGCGTGAACTGGAAGCCAAAATGGTCGGCCAGCCGACCCTGCTGGGTGTCATTAACGGCATGCGCCGTCAGTTCGATAAGCCACCCTTGACCCTGGCCCCCGGACCCTAGTTGCCCGCATCATGCCGAACACCGAGTCCAGCCGCAAGACGCTCTATTTGATCGACGGGAGCGCCTATATCTACCGTGCCTTCTTTGCCCTGCCGGCTTTGAATAATTCCAAAGGTCTACAGACTAACGCCATCCTCGGCTTTACGACGACGTTGCTGAAGATCATTCGGGAGAAGAAGCCGGATGGCCTCGTCGTGGCATTCGACGAAAAGGGTCCGACGTTGCGCCACGCAGAGTTTACGGCCTACAAAGCGCAGCGGCCGCCAATGCCGGAAGGCATGAGCGCCCAGATTCCCTACATCCACCGCGTGGTGGATGCGCTCAACATTCCTGCCGTCCGGCAAACTGGATATGAGGCGGACGACTTAATCGGCACGCTGGCGCACCAGGCCGAGCAGGCCGGGTTCGACGTTGTCATCGTCACCGGCGACAAGGACATGCTCCAGCTCCTGACGCCCCACGTCCGCATCTACGATCCGGTGAAAGACAAGTGGCTCGGCGAAACGGAATGCCGAGAACGTTTCGGCGTGGAGCCGGCGCGCGTCGTGGAGATCATGGGGCTCATGGGCGACGCGGCGGACAATATCCCCGGCGTGAAGGGCATCGGCGAGAAAACCGCGATGAAGCTGATTGCCCAGTTCGGCACGATAGAAGAGCTCTTGCGCCGTGTCGAAGAGGTCACGCCGCCTCGGATCAAGGCTCTGCTGATCGATCAGGCTGAAAACGCTCGTCTCAGTCGGCGGCTGGCGACCATCCAACTGGATAGCCCTGTGACATTTGACCCCGAAACGTATCATGTGAAGCCGCCGCATCAGGACCAGCTCGTCGATTTGTTACGCGAGCTGGGATTCACCACACTTCTCAAATCGTTTCAGTCGGCCGCCCCACCGGCCGAGACGAATGAGATGAAGACAGAACTCCTTCAGGATGAACCTTCCGCACAGCGATTTGTTGAGGAATTGCCGAAGGGCGGTAGCCTCGGCCTGCAATGCCTGCTTTCCCCAGGGACTGGCGCGCAGGTGGATGTGCAGGGGATCGCACTCTCTACGGGGGACAAGACCGCCTTCATTCCACTCGATGTTCACGCCTATATGCGCCCCATCATTGCATTGCTGCATGATTCCACGAGAACCAAAGTTGTCCATGACCTAAAGGCGATCCTGCTGGCCTTTCACCGCATTGGAGTGTCCCTCGCTGGCCCCTATCTGGATACCATGGTGGCGGACTATCTGCTCAATCCCAACCGTCGCGATCACCAGCTTGAGACGGTCGCGTTTGAAGTGCTGGGCCATCGACTTGGGACCGGACACAAAAAGAGCGCCGAACCACAATCTCTTTTCGACGAGGATACAGGATCGCGTGAGGAAGCGGCGGAGTCCGCATCGGTACTGGCCAAGCTCGCCCCGTCTATGACAGAGCGACTCTCGGAACAGGGAAGCCTCACGCTTTTCACCGACGTGGAAATGCCGCTGGTGCCGGTATTGGCCGAGATCGAGCGAAACGGGTTCTTGTTGGATGTCGAGGGCCTGCGCGTCCTGAGCAAAGAGTTGGAGCGGGATCTCGACAAGATCATGGAGACCATTGCCGTGGCGGCCGGCGGCGAGTTCAACATCAATTCGCCGAAGCAGCTTGC
>CAZGYZ010000494.1:0-1745 GCA_964530675.1 uncultured Nitrospira sp.
ATCTCCTGTGCTCGCGCAACGCGCGGTCGCGGACTCCCCTCGTTGGACGCGCGCAATGGGAGATCAATCAGCCCCCATCCCTGAGAGATAGCGAGCAAGCTAGGAGGGATCATCTGTAGCCTCGCTCGACGGCCGCGGTCAAAAGCTCCACACGCCCTTGCTTGGCTGAGCATAAAATTGGAGAAGAAAATAGCGACCGACCAAGTTGGTCTCAAAAGCGCTTTTGGGGGAAACACCTGATCCAAGTGGAGCGGTTCTACAGATATCTCGCCAAGTCAGATTTTCAGAGTGACACTGCGTTGAAATGTAAGCAGCGGTTTGAGAAAAACCGCGATAAACTCTTCATGTTCCTCCGCTACAGTGGAGTTCCTTGGAACAACAACAATGCCGAGCACGCCATCAAGGCGTTTGCGAAACTTAGGGATGTGATCTCCGGAACGTCCACGAAAAAAGGTGTCGATGAATACCTCACCCTCCTGACCATTCGCGAGACGTGCGAATACCAGGGGCTGGACTTTCTCGACTTCCTGCGTTCGGGCGAGAGAGACATTGTGGCTTTTGCTAACTCGAAGCGCAGAAGATCGCGATGTAAAGACCATCTGGCTTTGGGGTAACCGTCCCGGAAACCGGAATTATGGGCGCGATCGAAGGCCTGGCATCGGAGTCGACTATGAAAACGGCTGTCAAGAGCGAGAGAGATTTGGTGTCCGGCATGCGTATTGACTTATTCGTGCATGGGCTGAGAAGGCTCCGGACTCTCCAGCTAATGTTTAGATTGAAGCAGGCACCTCATTGGTCTATGCCCGCACCCCGAAGTACGCGCTCTCGCCTTGATTTCGCCTGCGCCTCCGTCTACAGTCCTTTTCCTTCATAGGGCAAATTCACGGAGTACTATATGGGCGAGACCCGCGTCGATCTTGAACATCTGTTGGAAGACTTACGCGATGCCTATCCCTACAGTATCGCGGAAACGATCCTCACCGAGATCATTGCCAACTCTCTGGACTCAGGGGCCAGCCAAATTACCATGACGGCTGACCCAGCGCAGTCTACGCTGACCGTCGTGGACAACGGGTCCGGCATGCAGCGGAAGGCGATGCGGCAGTATCACGACATCGCCGCCAGCACGAAAGTGCGCGGCCAAGGCATTGGGTTTGCCGGAGTCGGCATCAAACTGGGCCTGCTGGTATGCGAAGAGGTGCTCACAGAAACCAGGCGCGGCAGCACGCATGTGGCTACGCGATGGCACTTGGCCTCGCGTCATCGCGCACCCTGGCAATGGGTGCCTCCGATCGGACTGGTTGGCGAGCAGGGCACTGCGGTGCGGCTGAAATTGCAAACCCCGCTGTCTCCTCTTATAGACCCTGGGTTTGTCGAGGGTGTGATGCGTCGACATTTCCAACCACTACTTGAATCCTCCTTCGATTCCTTTCTGACCGGCCATTACCCAGCCGGGATTACGTTCGAAGTCAATGGACGATCATTGGAACGGCATCCCCTATCTACGCCTGAGCAGGCCCCGTTAGCCATTCGAATGGCCCGCCGTCGCAAGCCTTCGGCCTTGGGATATCTGTCCCGCCATGCCGCGCCATTGCCGGATGATCAACGCGGCGTGGCGATCAGCACGTTGGGCAAGGTCATCAAACGCGGTTGGGACTGGTTGGGTGTGACGTCGTTACAGTCGGACCGGATCAACGGCTTGATCGAAGTCCCCGACCTGGCCGCCTCGCTCACGCTCAACAAAG
>CAZGYZ010000495.1:0-1730 GCA_964530675.1 uncultured Nitrospira sp.
TACAAGCCATAGAGCGGCAAAGAGGTCAAGTTCTCGAGTCGGGGTAGTGGGATAAAGGAGATCAGAGTGGGGTAGCGGGGTAGAGGGGTAGCGGGATATTCCCCCACGGCCCCGCCAATCTTTGAACGCGCGATAGAGGGGGACAGGAAGGAGCGCGCTCCAAGGAAAGAAGCCTAAGAGCAGGACCGGGAGGTAAAAGAAGATGGTGCCCTGGTGTCCCTCCATCGGGCTGAGGAATCGGCCGATCGTATGGGCCTTCGCGCCTGTCGCATAGGCGTCGCCATGCACGAGGAACATGGCCGCATACCAGGGGGCGGCGAGCAGAACTAACAGCAGGGTACCTGCAAGGGGAACCCCTTTCTGCCAATAGTCCTGCCACCGGCGCGTCCAGGTGAGGTAGAGTGCCGCGACAATGAGGGGCACGGCGAATCCGACCGGACCCTTCGTCAGCGTGGCGAGCGCCATGCCGATATAGAACATCCAGACCCATCGACGGGCACCGCCTGTTCCATGCAGGCCCAGCCAGAACCCGTACAGCGATGCCGTGGTAAAAAAGATCAAGACACTGTCGGTCAGCGCCATGCGCCCGAGTCCAAGGATTTCCAGGTTGAGCAAGAGCATCAGCCCGCCGAAGAGCGCGACGGTTCGATCTCGCTGGTGCACAAGAAACAGGTAGTGCATGAGGATCAACCCCACGCCGAAGAGAGCCGAGGGGAATCGTGCGGCGAACTCGTTGGAACCGAACAGACGATATGATTGTTCCATCAACCAATAGAGCAAGACCGGCTTTGCGACGCGCAACTCACCGTTGAACGTCGGAGTCAGGCGATCCCCCGACTCGAACATTTCGCGGCCGGCCTCGGCATTCCGTCCCTCGTCACGGTCCGTCAGCCCCATGTCGCCGAGTCCCAAGAAGAACAACAGCCCCGACAGGAGGAGGAGGGCCAGAAGGAGTAGGGCATGGGGAGAACGATCAGTTGTGGTCATAGAATCGTTGGGATCGTGTCATGACTGCATACGTTGAGCGGGTTCGATATCAAAATTATGTTCGCGGAGAGGAGGGGTTGACCGGCCGGTTCGCCTGGCTTGCGCGCGAGATCAGCATCAGGTTGCGAACATAGACGATCGATCCGATGCTCTGTCCTGCGATGAAGACCGGATCTTCCCGGTAGATCGCATAGGCGAGCGTGATGAGCCCGCCGATCAGGCTCATGTACCAAAACGAGACGGGAACCTGGCTCTCCGCCTTTTTTTCAGACGCAATCCATTGGACCACCCAGCGGCCGAAAAACAGCCCTTGGCCGAGAAATCCTATGGCAAGCCAAATATTCTCAAGGCTCATGGACAGGCCAGAGGCGAGGGGCTAGAGGCGAGGGGCTGTGCGTCTCGCCTGGATGAGCTTGCCAATTCTTTTGCCCAGGGTGGCGTATTCTTTTTCGAGCGATCCATACATGGTTCCATTGAGGTGGCCTGATTCATGTGCGATCTGAAGTTGTGTGCGTAATTCAGCGACTGAACCTTTGGCAATGAAAAAATACCTGATCGATTCCTTGTCGGTATCGCGTTCGTCTCCTTCGGCAAGATTGCTCGCAACACTCACTGCGCTACGTCGTACTTAGTCTCTTAGGCCGAAGTCAACACTCTTCATCCACCATTAGAGACTCTGTAAAATAACACGGCAAGATCCTTTGCTTTCTGCCAGACCGCAAGATCTTTAAAGCCTGCATTCC
>CAZGYZ010000496.1:0-1723 GCA_964530675.1 uncultured Nitrospira sp.
TCTCGGTCGATCTTCGCGCGCAGGGCCCGAATATGGGCGTCCACGATGTTCGTCACCGGGTCATAGCTGATATCCCACACATGTTCGATGATCGCCGTTCGTGTCAACACCCGATTCTTGTTTCGTAAGAGGAACTCAAGCAGGGCATATTCTTTATTCGTCAGTGATATTTCTTGCCCCGCCCGCCAGACGCGGTGAGAAGCCGGATCCAACTCCAGATCGGCTGCTTTGAGGCGGATCAACTGCTGCGGTCCTCCTCGGCGCAGCAAGGCCCGGATTCGAGCCAGGAGCTCGACGAAAGCGAACGGCTTCGGCAGAAATTGGTCCGCGCCTATATCGAAACCGGACACCTTGGTCTCCAGGGTATTGCGCGCGGTCAACAGTAATACCGGAGTCATGTTTCCCGTCGCCCGAACACGGCGGCAGAGTGTGAGCCCATCGAGCTTTGGCAACATGATGTCGAGGATCAACAGATCGTAAGGATTTGCCAAGGCCAAGGCCAACCCTTCTTCGCCATCGGCCGCGAAGTCCACGGCATACTGTTCTTCCTTCAACCCTTTACGGATGAACTGAGCGAGGCTCAGATCGTCTTCAACCAGCAGTATTCGCATGGATTATGTTGCTTCTCACTTCTGAGCGGCCCTCAAGGACAACCATCAGGCACCCACTAAGCGGCCCCTTAGCCTAAAGAACCTGAGTATGTAGGCTAAGGGATGTTGCGGTAGGTTGAACCCATCGATTGCGATGCATTACTCCTATTCCATTCGCTGCTTCAATCGCTGAAGACGTTTCTCGGTGGACTGCTTAATGAAGGCCATGTTTTCTCCGAGGTGTTGCTCGGCGTTGATTTTTCCTTCCTCACGCCGCTTCAGCTGATCCAGTCCGAATTGCGCGATCGAGGGGCCGTCTTCCTGGTTCAGCGACTTCCAGATCGCCGCACATTTGGTCTGCAAAACGATGGGGTACTTGTCGCAGGGAGGATCGGCTGCCCATGCGGTGCTCCAGCTTACTCCCAGTAGGATGAATGCCAAGGCCAGTGCAATCATGGTACGTCTACTCACGGCATAAAGGATCTTCTTAATTTTGCCTCACGATAACACAACTCAACTTGTCTTGCAGACGATCGATGCGTACGAACAGTCGGCCAAGGAGTGCGTCGCCCGCTGGAACCGGCGACGGCATCGTCGGCCACCGTTGTTGGCCGAATGGCTCCAGTATCTCCCTGCCGGTGCACGCCTGTTGGATCTCGGCTGTGGAGGAGGCAAGGATGCGGGCGATCTCGATCGGCGCGGGTATCGTGTCGTGGGCTTGGATCGGACAAGTGCGTTGCTCTTAATGGGGCGCCGTCGGTACCCATTACTACCGCTGATCCGCGCCGATCTACGCTATCTTCCTTTTCAGGCGATGTCGTTCGATGGCCTCTGGGCCGCCGCCTCTTTGATGCATCTTCCAAAACCGGAGGCGCGCCGTATTTGGGCCGATCTGTATAGACTTGTCCGTCCAGGCGGTCTCTTTGCCGCGACCGTGACCTATGGCGTGAAGAGCCGTCTTGTGACTGACGGATGGGTTCCCGGGCGCTATTTCGCTCGCTGGAAAAAGGAGGAACTCGCTCGCGCGGTTCGCAGAGCCGGGTGGAAAATTCTTGAACTAAAAATAATAACCAACCGGGAACGCAAAGGGCGGTGGCTGAATCTACTGGCGCAGAGACAGAGCTGAGTAGGGG
>CAZGYZ010000497.1:0-1723 GCA_964530675.1 uncultured Nitrospira sp.
CAGACTGCCGATGGTGACGTCCTCCAGGGGCATGGGAATCAGGTTTTCCATTTCGAACGGAACGACCTGCGCCAGCTTGGCGGCATCGCGAAAGGGGAAGGAAAGGGTTCTGATAAACACATCCTGGCAGGGGAGTGCTGTGACAATCTCTCCACTGCCATATAAACCATGCTGCCAGAGGAAATTTCTAAGCATGGCCGTTCGCTGTGCCGGCTCCGTGTGTCTCTGACCCCCATGAGGCACGGGTTGGTGAAAATATTCCACCGACTCACGCCCGGTCAGGCGTCGGCGAAACCGCACAGCCTTAAAGGCTGTCTGTCCAATATCGAGCCCAACACATTCAGCAATCATCGACAACTTCCGACTCCTGGTCCGTCTGGTCTATTCAGTCTGTCTGGTCTCTCTAGTTATCCGACTCACCCAACCAAATAGACCAGACAGACCTCCTAACAAAATAGACCAATTAGAACGCCACTCGCGCGGTCATCATGGGTCCCACCAGCTTGAAGGTCAAGGGGGTGCCGGGCTGGAAAGGCGGCAACGAGAGGCTCGCCGCTTTTTGAGCAAACCCGGCGCCGGGAATCACGGTGACTGTGAGATCGAGAAGGCTCTGCTGCACCGGTTGCTGCAACGTCACGCGCCCCTGAGCCGTAAACGATCCATCTACACCGTCCCCCTTCAATTCCGTCACATCGCATGCGCCATCGCGACAGGAGAGCGAAGCTTGGATCCGATCGAACGAAATTGAGGGGATTGAAGTCGCGCCGGCAACGATTTGTTCAACGACGAGATCCTTGACTTCAACCTTCACGGTCCCTTCCCCTTTGAGGGCTGCAGAAGCGCCTTGTGCGCTGTCCCATCGATGCATGAAATCTCCCTGGACTGTTCCTCGGCTCACGTAGGGTTTCAAGATTGCCGCAAGATCCATCTGCTGGAGATGGCCATCGACGGCAACCGAACCAAGTAGGGACCAGGAGGCCGCATTCAGAGATCCCGTGGCTCGCCCAGCCCCCGCTTGCGACACTCCCGGCAGCTGGACGGCGTAGTCTATCACCAGTCGCCCTAACAATGCCTGAAAGACTCCCACGGTTGCCCGCGCGGCTTCAACTGGAATTGTCCCGATCGTCGGTCCCGCAAGGACGAGATTGCGCCATTCAATGGCTGCGGGAAGTCCTACCGACCAATCGGCGGCACGAACCTCCCACCCACTCGCCCGATTGAGTTCGCTCAACAGACGGTTCTGGAGCGGGCCATAGGGAAAGGTCAGAAATAGAAATACGATGAAGCAGGCCAGCGATGCCAGTCCCCATCCGAGGGGGCCTTTCAGTTTCAGTGTCTCAGGCAAGGCTATGGGCCAGGCCATCATGAGGCTCCCACCGATACCCACTGCCGGACGGTCTGGAGTTCCGCTTTATCTTGAAGCAGGGTCAGCTCAATCAAGATCGCTCTGGGACTGTCAGTCCCACGGCCAGTCCATTCATCGAGCCAGACCTTACTCTTGCCATCGTAATAGCGCACGTTGAACCCTTTCACCTTGGTAGCCAGCTCAACTAACTCGACTGATTCATCTGTCAGACCGTAGAGGTTCCTGCGCACGAATCGAAGGAGCCGATCGCCTTCTCTGGTGTAGACGATCCGAACCAGCTCGGTATCTTTGGCCGACTCCGTCCCTCGAAACTGACCCATCGTGAGAAAGGCCACCGAATCGGCAGGCCGACCATCC
>CAZGYZ010000498.1:0-1712 GCA_964530675.1 uncultured Nitrospira sp.
CATCGCCCGATCTCGACGTCGCCGTGATATCCAAGGTCCATCCGGTTCGCAGCCACTCTGTGGCAGCCCAAGGGGGTATCAACGCGGCGCTAGGACAGAACGATTCCTGGGAAGCCCATGCTTACGACACGACTAAAGGCGGACTCTATCTCGGTGACCAGGATGCCATTGAGGCGATGTGCCGCGAAGCCCCTGACGACATTCTCGAATTAGAACGGTTTGGCGTCATCTTCAGCCGCGACGAACAGGGGCATATCGCCCAACGTCCGTTCGGTGGAGCTGGGTTCCCCCGCACCTGTTACGCCGCCGACCGTACCGGCCATGCCATCCTCCACGCCATGTATGAACAGCTGCTCAAGCGGCGCATCGCCGTGTATGAAGAGTGGTATGTCACCACGTTGATCGTGGAAGACGGAGTCTGCCGTGGTGTTGTCGCGTGGGATCTGATCCATGGAGGACTGCATACGATCGGGGCGAAAGCTGTCATTCTCGCCACGGGAGGCAGTGGGCGTGTCTTTCTGACGAGCACGAATGCCGTGATCAACACCGGTGACGGCATGGCGCTCGCGTATCGTGCCGGGGCTCCATTGGCGGACATGGAGTTTGTCCAGTTCCATCCCACTACACTCAAGGGCACTGGCATCCTCATCACCGAAGGGGCTCGCGGAGAAGGAGCCTATCTATTAAATACGCTAGGGGAACGGTTCATGAAAACCTATGCCCCGCAGCAGATGGAACTGGCCACCCGCTCCACTGTCTCATTGGCCATCGGGCAAGAAATTCTGGAAGGCCGCGGGGTCGATGGGTGCGTGTTGCTGGACTTGCGGCACCTTGGACGCCAGCGTATTCTCGAACGGCTCCCTCAGATCAGAGAACTCGCTATTGAGTTTGCCGGCCTCGATCCCATCGAAACCCCCATTCCTGTCCGCCCAGGCGCGCATTATCAGATGGGTGGTGTCCGAACCAATCAATGGACTGAAACCAGCATTGCCGGCCTCTACGCAGCAGGTGAATGCGCCTGCGTCAGCGTGCATGGCGCCAATCGGCTCGGAGGCAATTCACTTCTTGAAACGATCGTGTTCGGTCGGCGCGCTGGAATTCGAGCTGGAGAATACGCGCGAACCGTTGCGGCACAGGCCCTCACAACAGACCGGCTCTCAACCGAACAGCATCGTGTCCAGCATTTGCTGGCACAGAAGGGGCCGGTCAGAGCCTGGCAGATTCGGGAAGAACTTGGCCAGTTGATGAGCCTCAATCTTGGCCTCGTTCGAACGCACGAATCCATGACAACCGCGCTTTCCTCTCTCACAGCACTGACCCGTCGCGCCGCATTTATGACGGTGCAGGACAAAGGGCGGGTGTTTAATTCGGATCTCGTGCAAACCTTCGAACTCCAGTCCCTTCTCGATATCGCGGAGACCATCGTCGCCAGTGCGCTCGCCAGGCAGGAAAGCCGCGGGGCCCATTACCGGTCGGACTTTCCCAAACGGGACGATGCCCAGTGGCTCAAGCATACGTTGGCAACTAGAACACCTGACGGACCGGTCTTACAGTATGCTCCTGTTGCAATTACGCGATTTCAACCGAAGTAGCACCGGGAGAAGTTCTTCGCATCGAGAGAGAGAGTTGCCAACTTTTCAATCCGAGTGATAGGCTGACGTAACTCCTTGCAGGCTGATCAAAAAGCCCTCTAGCGAGGCCGCAGGGAGCGA
>CAZGYZ010000499.1:0-1709 GCA_964530675.1 uncultured Nitrospira sp.
TTGGCGTCCCCGCCTTCCTCATCGGCACAGAGCTGATTATTGGATTCCTCTCAGCTGACACGACCGGAGCGGAAATACGCGCCCGGCTCGACCAGAACAGGCAAGGCGTCGCACCGCCGCCAGCCGTCGAGAGCATCCAGACCAAATGGTTCGGCGAGCTCCGTGTCGGGAACCTGGGCCTGCCGCTGTTCGCAATCGTCATCGGACTCCTGGACGGATTTAACCCTTGCTCGATGTGGGTGCTGATATTCATGTTGTCACTATTATCAGGCCTGGCCAATCGGCCGAAGATGTTGCTGATTGCAGGGACGTTTGTGGCCGTCGAGGGCATCGCGTACTTCGCGTTCATGGCGGCGTGGCTCAACGTGTTCTTGTTGATCGGCCTCTCCCGCATCACCGAACTGATCTTGGGAAGCATTGCCGGACTGGCCGGAGCGATCAACATCAAAGACTTTTGGGCATTCCAGCGTGGGATCTCTCTCAGCATCCCAGATGCGGCTAAACCAGGCCTGTACGCGAGGATGCGACGAATCATCCAGGCCGAGAACATCCTCGTTGCACTCCTAGGGACAGTGATGCTTGCCTTGCTGGTCCAAGCTGTCGAGTTACTATGCACGGCTGGGCTGCCTGCTCTCTACACCCGCATTCTGACGATGCAGCAGCTTGACCGGTGGGCCTATTATGGATACCTGGCTCTCTATAATATGGCCTACATGCTGGACGATGTTCTCGTGCTTGCAATCGGGGTCATCACGATGAGCCACTATAGACTTCAGGAACGGGAAGGCCGTTGGCTGAAGCTCATCAGCGGGATCGTGATGGTCGGCTTGGCTGCGGTCTTGCTTCTTCGGCCCAACTGGCTTATCTGATTCATACGCAAAGAGGAACAATCCATTTAGCCATGCCTCAATCCCCACAACGATCCACGGTTGATTCGCTGAAACCCTTTTTTCATCCTCGTTCCGTCGCCGTCATCGGTGCATCGCGGGATAGAACACACATCGGCTACCGGCTGCTCGAATCCCTGCAGGGAAGCCGCTTTGCCGGAACGATCATCCCGGTCAATCCGTATGCAATAGAGATTGCAGGACTTCCGGTCTTTCCCTCGCTGAGATCTATTCCAGGCCCCGTCGATCTTGCCCTCATCGCGGTGCCTCCCAACGCCGTCCTCGGTATCATCGACGACTGTGCCGCGAAACAGGTTCAGGCAGCCATCCTCATCACGGCGGGATTTGCCGAAACCGGCGGATCGGGGATTTCGCTCGAACAGCAACTGCGAGAAAAAGTCCGTCAGTATGGAATACGCCTGATCGGACCTAACTGCTTCGGGCTCATGAACCTTGATCCCGCCGTTCGTCTCAACGCGACCTATACCCCGATATTCCCTCCCGCCGGTCGAGTGGCCTTCGCCTCAGAAAGCGGAGGCCTCGGACTCGCCGTGGTGACGGCAGCCAGCCGATTGAATCTTGGTCTCTCCAGCTTCGTCAGCGTCGGCAACCATGCAGATGTCACCGTCATCGATCTTCTGGAGTATTGGGAGCAAGACGAGGCCACCGACGTGATTCTCCTGTATCTCGAAACCATCGTCGATCCTCAACGGTTCAGACAGATCGCCGAGCGGGTCGGCAGGGATAAACCGATCGTGGTGTTGAAGGCAGGCCGGACATCAGCTGGACAATCTGCTGCCGGATCGCACACAGCGGCCCTGG
>CAZGYZ010000500.1:0-1698 GCA_964530675.1 uncultured Nitrospira sp.
TCGACGGTACTGCACCAGCAGATCGCGCCAGGACTGAACCAACGACTCACGTGCCGGCAGATCACGGAAAACGACGCCGTAGCGACGCAACAATTGGCGAGCGACAGACTCAACCGTAGGCGAAGGGTGAGCCGTGGAACGCAATGGTGAATGTTCGATGGTGAATGGTGAATGAATATCGATTGACGAATGACTATTGACGGTTGATGCGCTCGCTTGGCGGAGCAGCGACCACCGCCCGGCTGAGTATCGAGGCCGGCGAGACCGCTCCCGTCCTTCCGCACGGCGGCGGCGCGGATCCATGAGGGCACGAAGATTATCGAAGCCGTCGGCCGTAACCAAACCGGCTGCCACGAGTTCCCAGAGTCCTTCTTCCACTTCCGTCGGCAGATGATTGGTCATCCGCACAAGGTCGGCAAAGAAACATGCGCCTCGCTCCTCCAGTGTGCGACGCAGATCTTGCGCCACGGAATTCAACTGGGCAAACGGGTCAGGTCCCTGCGATGCGGCGTCATTGTGAAAGGCATCCCTCAGCCACTCGCCCTCCTCGCGTGGAAAGAGACTAATCGGCGCCACACTCGTCGGGATAATCCGGCGTCGTTCACAGACGTCGGCCTGTGCAAGCCGTGGATGGGGAGACAGCCTGCCCCAGCTGACTGCCCCACTCAAACAGAGCCGGTCCAGCCACTCCGGCTCATACTTCGCCAGCCTCGCGCGGAGCAAATGCGGCTCCCAGGCCGAGGATGCCGCTTCGAAGCCGGCCAACTGCACGACGATGGTCAAGAGACCAGCCTCGCCATGGAGACGCGACCCGGGAGCGACATGCTGCCATTGAAATAAAAATTTCATGAACTCAGCCGCGGTCACTGGCTCGACTTCTTTTCGCAGCCTGCCGATGGTCAAACGATGAATGCGCGCGAGGAGACGGCGGTGGCACCACTCCGGCGAGGCAGCAGCTGCCTCGCCGGAATTTACAATTTTGAATTTTGAATTTTCAATTCGGCTGGTAGGCCGAAACTGACCGCGGAGGACTTGCCCTGAGGCTTCGAGACGAACCATAGAGCGGTTCACATCATCAGCCGAAAGATGAAGCCGGTGGGCCAATTCAACTACCGTGGTTGGCCCGATGCTTTCCATCCAGCCGAGCACCGTGACATCAGTAGCGGCTTCAGCTCCCGATGCAAACATCAATTCCACTTGGGTCCGATGCTCTGTCGCCACCCACCCTCTTACTTCTCTCCCCTTACCCCTGACCCCTAACCCTTCACCGCCGTCCCCCTCACCCCTAACGGACAGCTCAACAACCCGCCCATCCTGCAAAAGCGCCGACACGAATTGCCTCCAATCGCGCACTTGTTCGACGGGAACCCACACGAGAGTGAGCAGGGCGTCGTGCAATTCATCCGGATCGCGCACGACGGGCCAGGACTCCCGCTGTACCTCCTCAATCGCTGCCTGGTCCAACGCTCCGACTTCACCGGCCAACTGAACCGGAAGCGTACGACGCATTTCCACCGCCCTCGCCCGCCGCTCTTCCAACGGCGCATCGTCGAGAAAGGCATAGGGGTTGGCGTTCAAGATCTCGTGCGAGAACGGAGAAGGCACAGGCGTGTCGACCGCCACACAATTGATGGTCCCCGCTTCAATCTGCTTGATGAGTTCGGTCAATCCATCGAGATCCATCGCCTCGGTGAAACA
>CAZGYZ010000501.1:0-1649 GCA_964530675.1 uncultured Nitrospira sp.
GAACAATACGCTCAATGGTGGGGCCGGGGCGGATGTCCTCATCGGCGGCGCGGGCGACGACACCTATGTGGTGGGAACCGGGGACACTGTGATCGAGTCGGCCAATGCAGGCTTGGACACAGTGCAGAGCTCGGTGACCTATACCCTCGGCGCCAACGTCGAGAATCTGACCTTGACCGGGGCACTCGCGATCAATGGGACCGGCAATGCCTTGGCTAACTATCTCAATGGCAACAGCGCGGCGAACGTGCTGACCGGGGGCGCGGGCGACGACATACTTGATGGATGGGAAGGCAATGATGTGCTGAACGGAGGCATCGGTAATGATTCCTACTTCTTCTATCCCGGCGAGGGGCAAGATACGATTCAGGATGCTGATGCCACTGTGGGCAATCAGGATTGGCTTAGCTGCGGTCCGACGATCAATCCACTCGATCTTGTGCTTAGTCGCCAAGTGAACGATCTGCGGATCGCGTTGCATGGCACCAGCGATCATGTGATCATTTCGAACTGGTACGGCGGGGTCAATAATCAAGTAGAAACGATCGAGGCCGGCAACGGGCAAATCCTGCTCAGCACGCAGGTCGATCAGCTCATTCAGGCGATGGCAGGGTTTACCGCGCAGACCGGACTCACCTGGGATCAGGCGATCGATCAGCAACCTCAGCAAGTCCAGACCGTCTTGGCCGCGAGCTGGCTGTAACGGGAAGATCGTGAGGCGTCAGGGGGGTAGACCCAGAAATTGTTGATAGGGTGGAGAACAGGATTCCGCATCCCGTTGGCCGAGCCTATCTGTTGCCGCCCCTTTCGTCTGACGGTGCCTTAATCCTAGATTCGGCGGTTGGTTTCGGAAATGTGGGAGAGGGAAAATGGTCGGGAGTCTTTTCTCAAGGGCTATGAACCTTGGCCTACTCGTCGGCCTTCCGCTGAACTTCTTCAAGCGTGGCAATATCAGCAAGAGATCGCTCAATCTTCCGGCATTCGATCCACGACTCGATCCCATTCTTTGATGGCGGGCTTCACATGATGGTCAAGGTGTGTGAGGGCCACATAGAGCCGCCCTTCGTACTCGTCTCGCTTGGCATCCGTAGGGGACAGCCTTGTTAACATTGCGACAAGCCCCAGGATCTCCTCGCTGGTCTCCAATATCTCATCAAAGTGATTATCCAGCAAAGAGCTCGACGGCATAAGGAATGAGTCTTTGTCAGCTACCGCCGACCGACGCGTTCTCTTAATCATGACGCTTGCCCTTCTTTAACCGTCGCTCCAGATTGTTCTCGGTTTCTTCCCAAGCTTTGATCTCAACTTCCCAAGTGCCGTATGAGCCTACGATCGGGGTTCGCACCCTGCTGCTCGAGTGCGACCTTGATTCGATGATCTGTGATCATCCTTCTCAAACTGTCCAAGCGGATTCGCTGCTTCTATTACGCCACATGTCCTTCCCAGGCTCGTAACCGTACCGCCGATTTACACGAGCTGTCAATTAAGGGACGCCGAGGATATACATGATCCTTCCAAGCTCACTCTTTCTCTCTTCAGGGATGGGGGCTGATTGATCTTCTACTGCGCGCGACTTTTTCACCCACCCACCCAGTGGCAGATATTTTTCACCCGCCCTACCCTCCGATTGCTTCGCAATCGATTTCCCG
>CAZGYZ010000502.1:0-1641 GCA_964530675.1 uncultured Nitrospira sp.
GTCGGGTGATCGATCGAAAGAAGCAGCGAGGCCTTGCTCACTAACAACCTAGTGAACCACCAGGAAAGCACCGCGACCCCGCCGGCGAGCAACGGAGTCATGTACGCCAGAAATGAGGGAGACCATGAGTTCATAGCGCCCTAACCAGACTAGTTGTTCGGGCATGGAACCAGGCAGCGGTTTCTGAGAAACCGGCGTTGACTGTGAACGGCGGATGCCAGTTCAACTCTGTTTGGATCTTCGATGAGTTGACTTGAAGAGATCCGACGAGCCTATCGATCATCTCCCGCTTCCCCGCAACCTGTCCTATCCAATAGAGAAGTGCCGTCGGACACGGCCACAAGCACACTTTGCTTCCCATCGCAGCGCCAAGCCGTCGAACCAATTCAGGAGTTGAGAAATCCTCACTATCGCAGACTAAGTAGGTCTGACCCGCTGCTCGTGGGTTTTGAATGCATCGAATCACGGCATCGACCAGATTTTCGAGATAGACAAGGCTACGCTGATTGCGGATGTTTGCCAGTGGAAGCGGGATACCTTGGTGGAGGATATTCAGAAGCTGCAGAAAGTTCCCTCTGACCCCTGGACCGTACACAAGAGGCGACCGAACAACGACGGTCTCCATCCCCGTCGACGTCGAGACTCGAGCAAGCGCCTGTTCAGCCTCCCACTTCGAGACTCCGTAAGGATCTTGCGGCTTCGGAGGATCCTGCTCAGTGAACGGGACAACGGTCTGCTCGCCGTTCACTTTGATGGAGCTCAAATAGACGAATCGGCGAACGCCTTGCAACGCTGCCGATCGAGCCAACTGATCTGTCCAACCCACATTGACCCGTCGAAACTCTTGAAGCGGATCAGATGCCTGGTCGGTCATCACATGAACCCGCGCAGCCAGATGAACGACTATCTGCACCCCCTGAAGAGCATGGATGGTCTCATCTTCTGTGGATCGATCATGAAGGGCCACCCATTCGAGGCCTCCGGATATTGGTGTTTCACTCGGAAGCAATTTTGCCGGGGCTCGAACCGCCCCTCTCACGGAAACTCCGGACTTCCGAAGACGACGACAGAGTGCCGAGCCGACAAACCCGTTTGCTCCCGTTACCAAAATTCGATCGGCCACAGCTTATTACACACCGAGTCACTTATGCCAAACGAGACGATTCACGTAATCTGTATAACTCAGAATAATGCGGACGACTTTCTCGGATACATTGGGCACATCATAATCGCGCACAATCCGCAACCCGCGTTGATCGCCTCGAGGTTGCTGCTCCAAGATTGCCAAGGCTTGAAGGACTCGCTCTCGTTCGAGGCCCGTCATCATCACCGCCCCTTCCTCCATCCCCTCCGGCCGCTCGTGGGCCTCGCGGATATTGACTGCGGGGAAATTGAGGATAGAAGACTCTTCTGTAATCGTTCCGCTATCAGATATCACGGCCCTCGCCTGACGCTGCAAATGTACATAATCAAAGAAGCCGAATGGTTTATGGAGTTCCACCAACTGGGGCAAGCGAACCCCTGCTGCCTCAATGCGTGCGCGAGTCCTTGGATGGGTCGAGACTATCAGACGCTTTCGATAGATGTCGGCGACAGTCTTTAGGAGATCGAGAAGTTTGTCAAACTGCGCAGGCGAATCGA
>CAZGYZ010000503.1:0-1637 GCA_964530675.1 uncultured Nitrospira sp.
ATGCCCCATTCAAATGGTTGCACTGTGTGGAAGAAGCGTCCCTTGCGTTTGTGGTGGTCGATCCCGCGGTATTCCACCAGAATTATCAGATTGAGATTTCGTCCGAGGCTCGGTTTGAAGTGGAGGGAAGTGAGACCGACCAGTTGAGCCTTGTGGTGATCCTCACCATTCCATCGGATGATCCGTCCGCCGTGACCGCGAACCTTCGTGGTCCGCTCCTCATGAACCCTCGCACGCGACTCTGCAAGCAACTTGTTCTTACTGAGGACTATCCTACCCGCTATCCGGTATTTTCCGCTCCAAGCCACGCCGAGCGTAGCCAGAGACTGACGCATGCTGAGGCGATTCCAGCTTAGGCCGGGGGCAGGCCGAAGGGATACAGGCTGAAGGCCGAAGTGTTCAGATCTTCGACCTTCGGCCTGAACCCCTTCCCCATTCAAGAACGAACAGCAATGAGCCGATAGGGCCTATGGGTGTATTTACTACTCAGAAGGTATGGGTGGAGACCTACCCCGATACTATGCGTGATTATAATTTAGCCCACAAATGGATTGGCCTGTTCTCCGTCTGTCTGGTTGCAAGCGTTCTTGCCACGCTGTTGTCACTTTTTGTGGCAACGGAGGCGCAGGCTATCCCGGCCTTTGCCAGGAAATACGATGTGAACTGCACCGCCTGTCATACGGCTCCGCCGATCTTGAATACATACGGTCAGCGATTTCTGGAAAATGGATATCAGCTCCCGGGGACAGAAGACGGCGGCAGCACCGGCAAGAAAAAATTGGGCGATCTGAATCTGGACGATGTGAACCAGTATATCGGCTTCCGCCTGGTCGGCAACGCGTTCAGCAATTGGAGTTTCAAGAAGCAGAACCCTGCTGGCGCCGATGCCGGGGTGGTTGAAAATAAGTCCGAGTTTATGTTCCCTGAAAATTTCGTGTTGTTCGCCGGTGGGACCGTGGCGAAAAACGTTGGCTTTATGGTCGAGTTGGGCCATGACGTCCAAGTGGGTGGCGCCGCTGTAGAGCGGGGCTTCGTGACCTTTAACAACCTCGGGTCTCATAATCTCGCGCATCTGCGAGTCGGAAAGTTCGATCCCAACACCTTCTCGTCCTATGCCACGGTGCGCCAGCAGTTGGGCGATGTCGGGGAAAGCCAAGCAAGCGGGTGTGCACCGTTCGCTCCCTGTGGATTGAATCGGGTGGGCCTTTCGTCCAGCGCCTTCGCCACAAAGTTTTACGGCCTCTACGATCGGTCAGGCAACTATCTGTCTCCCTTCGCCGCCTCGCTCTTTAACTCAGGGGCCGAAACCGGCGCCGATGTGTATGGGCGTCCGTTCGGCGACTGGTTCCTGTATCAGGTTGGAGTGCTGAACGGAGCCAACGAGCCCTTAGGCGATTCGAACAAGGGGAAGGATGTCTACGGCATGATCCGGCTCGATTATGGCCGGGCGAACAACTTCTCTGCGAACATTTCAGGATTCGTGTACCAAGGCAACAGCAATGCCAAATTGCAGACGCAGGACGATGTGAATTGGAATCGCTATGGGCTGTCGGCGCGGGCCACCTACAAGATGCTCGATGTTTACGCCGCCTTTTCAATCGATAAGATCAATAAGACACCGACGGCGTTTGCCGGCC
>CAZGYZ010000504.1:0-1624 GCA_964530675.1 uncultured Nitrospira sp.
CTTCCCATCACGCTTCTTGACAATCACCAGAGGCGTCCCTACCATACCGCTCCGGCCCTGGCCATGAGTCCAGCCAGGGCTCTTTTTTTTGGGAGCATGTCAGGCGATGGCAAATCTTGTGGTGATCGGAGCGCAGTGGGGCGACGAAGGCAAGGGCAAGATCGTGGATATCTTGGCCCGCGACGTCGATGCGGTGGTTCGTTACCAGGGAGGATCCAACGCGGGACACACCGTGATCAATGAACGCGGCACCTTTGTGTTTCACCTCATTCCCTCAGGCATCCTCTATCGCGGGACGCTCTGTGTGATCGGAAACGGGGTCGTCGTGGATCCAGCCTCGTTGATCGAAGAACTGGACCATCTCCAGACTCAAGGTGTGAAGATCGGAAAGAATTTCATCGTGAGTCAGCGCGCCCATCTCATCCTACCGTACCACAAGGCCATCGACAAAGCGGCTGAACAGTCGAAAGGCTCTCGCAGGATCGGCACGACGGGGCGAGGAATTGGCCCTTCCTATGCCGATAAGATGTCGCGGATCGGTATTCGAATGGGGGATCTGCTCAACCCGAAGGCCTTTCGGGCAAAACTCGAAGAGAACGTGGTCGAGATCAATTGGTTTCTCGAGCAACTGTACAAGCTGGAGCGTTTGGATGTCGACAAGGTGTTCCGGCAGTATATGGTCTATGCCGACCGGCTGAAGAGCCATATTGTCGATACCGCCATGCTCGTCAATAAGATGATCGATGAAAGGAAGACCCTGTTGTTCGAAGGGGCGCAGGGGACACACCTGGATGTGGACTTCGGCACCTATCCCTATGTCACCTCTTCCAGCTCTACGGCCGGCGGTGCTTCAACGGGAACCGGTGTGGGGCCAACGAAGATCGACGCGGTCCTCGGAGTCGCCAAGGCATATACTACACGTGTCGGCAGCGGGCCTTTCCCCACGGAATTGACCGATGCGGTGGGAGAAGGGCTTCAAGCACGAGGCAAAGAATTCGGATCGACGACAGGGCGTGCACGCCGCTGCGGCTGGTTCGACGGTGTCCTTGTGCGGTACGCCACCAAAGTCAACGGGCTTGCGTCGCTGGCTGTCACAAAACTGGATGTGCTCGACGGCTGCAAGGAACTCAAAGTCTGTACCGGGTATCGCTATCAAGGGAAACTCTATCGGGATATGCCGGCCGATCTCCAAACGCTGACCGACTGTGAGCCGCTGTACAAGACGTTCAAGGGATGGTCCGGTGCGACCACCGGCGCGACGACCTACAAGCAGCTACCGGCGGAAGCCAAGCGCTACCTCCAATACCTTGAGGAGATCTCCGAATGTCCCATCGATATGATCTCAACCGGTTCGAAGCGCGCTGAAACCATTATTCTTCGAAATCCACTCAAGGTCCGTTCACGGCGTTCATAAATTGTGAGCGAGACAAGCAAGACGTGCGTGACAGGCGGGACTAGCAAAGATGACACGTCCAATCCGTCCCGCTTTTCTCGCAAGTCCCGCAAATCTCGCGATGTGCAGACTAGGCACAGGCCGAGCATCGGTGGTAGAATCTCCTCTTTCCGCTCGGTGAGCCGGTAGCTCAGTTGGTAGAGCATCGCCCTTTTAAGGCGAGGGTCCCGG
>CAZGYZ010000505.1:0-1622 GCA_964530675.1 uncultured Nitrospira sp.
CCGATCGCATGGCCGACATCATGGTTGCAGTAACGGAACGCCCGCTCGCCATACTTCCAAGCCTCTCGCCAATGGACCGACGTCAGGCCAAAAAGAAATGCTCCGGAAGGAAAGGGAGCCAGCAGTCGAGCGAGCTGTTCAGCGGGAAATTCAGCGCGTAACTCCAATCCATGCTCTTTGGGTGCGTAGTGATAGAGACCCGGGTTCAGATCGAGTCCCTCAATCTGCGGCATGACCACATAGCCTTCTGTCGGATGGAGGTTGCCTGAGGATGGATTGCTCCGCAGCGGCCACTCCGACTCCCCTGCCTTCTTCCACGCCGACAGAGCTAGAGCGAATTCAAAAAATCTTGAAAGCGTACGGACGTTGACAGGCTGACAAGGGACCGTCCCATGCTGGTAGATGGCGTCATAGGGCGGCGATACCGGATCTTCCTCCGGCGTCAGCAGCGGCAAAGCGATAAGAGAGGCCCCCTCAAATCGCCGAAAGGGATCAGGCTGGTTAGCCCAATCGAGATACCCAAGCGCACGGGCATAGCGATTGAAATGGTGTTTGGTCTGGACGTGATAGCGAATTACGCGATCGATCGGATCGGTCGGTACAGTCTCAACTGGTTCTCGATACAGAGGGATTTCTGTGGCCATCGTAATAGTGAGTCACAGTCTACAGAGCCGCAGGGAGGAAAGTAAAACGCGGGATCTTTGCGAAGCACATCATTAGATTTGGGGAACATCCAGCTTCATTAAACGCCAACAGAAGATAAGTTTATTCATGCCGTTCAACGCCCGCTAGCCCGCATTATTCATGACGGTTCGTGGCGAAATCGCTGAGTCGCGTTGCGAGACGGGCACGCGGAGCCGTGAGACCCCGAGGCGTACTCGTGCAGTACGTTGAGGGGGCGAACGGCGAGCCTGCCCGCCGAAGGCTTGTCGCAGCAGCGAATCGGCGATTGCAGCAGAAGTGCTCATGAATAATGCGGGCTAGAACCAAGACCTTAGTTCACGCATTGATCTTCGTCTCTTTCCCCACGTATCCTGACCCAATACGATGTGAGGCCATCCATGCAATTCGACGCTGCCCTTGCCGCACAAGAGACATTCGGACGAGCCGAGGCGGAGCTTGGCTCCGACTGGGATACGGCTGTAGAACTTGAAGGCACCTTTTCCTCCAACGCCGGATCGACGGCTCGCGAGGCCTATGAGGGTCTCCTTGCCATTGCACAACGTTATCCGAAGGCATACTCCTTCCAAGCCTTCTGTATCTTCATCACTTGGCAACAGGTGACGGAAGAGACCATCGCCCATCATTTCCAGACTGGCCTCCGGCTCTGCGAAACATTTCTGGTCTCTTCTGATGGGAAACATCAAACAGACGTCGAGCAGATCACGGAACTCTATGGGTCATTTCGCGATGGATTGGGGCTCGATGAAGAGGATGAGATTCAAGTCGAATTTAGAAAAGACACGCCTAAGGGAGGAGATTAACTCAATCCGTGAGGGGTAAGGGGTCAGGGGTGAAGTGAACGAACGGCATTGAAAATGTCGGACGACGACAAACATCGCGCGCGCATTTTTCTTCATCGCGGCCAACTAGCACAGGCCAGAGCGGCATACGAGCAGGCA
>CAZGYZ010000506.1:0-1612 GCA_964530675.1 uncultured Nitrospira sp.
AGGACGACGTGCTTGTACTCCGCCGCATCCATATTGTTGCGGAGGCCGTCGGCCATCTGCCACAGCTTGGCTTCGAAGCCGAGATTGGCGCCGGTATCTGCCTTCGGTGCTGTCTTTCCTTTAGGCGCCATTGATCGTGCTAATCCTCCCCACGAGCGAGCTAAATTCCATCCCTGTTATTGCGCCGAAGAATACCCCTTTCCCTTAGAGAAATCACCCCGACTTTGATGGGGCGTGAGAGGTGAAAGGTGAAACGCTAGGTGTAAGAGGTGAGCGCGCAGACGGTTTGGTTGGTCTGGTTTGGTTTATCTGGTGCGATAAGCCAGATAGACGAATACACGTTCAGGCCAGCCTATAGCCCCCTGATTTCAGGGTACCGCTACGTTGGACCAGTCCTGCTTCCAGGAGCGGATTCAATAGATCCATGGCCCCCTGCTTGGAGACCCGCAGGCTCTCGCGAATTTCTTTGGGCGTCATCGACCGGCGGTCCTTGAGCAGCCGCAATAACTGCTCTTGTCGCGGGCGCAACATCACCTTCTTCGGTGCGGCGCTTGCCCCAAGATGCTGAATGCGCGTCCAGACTCGATCGAGAGTCATCCGTAGGGCGCGTGCAGAGTATTCGATCCATTCCGTGAGGTCGTTCCCTTGTTTCCGCACGTTTGCCAGTGCCGCATAGTAGGCGGGACGATCCTCCCCATACACTTCATCAACCGAAAAGATATGGTGCGTATCGAATCCCCGGCGGTAGAGTTCCCAGAGTGCCAGGGCTCGCCCCGTACGCCCGTTGCCGTCAGCAAACGGATGGATGTCTTCAAATTGATAATGGAGAATGGCTGAAGAGATCACAGGCGACCACTCCTGGGCATGCCCGTTCCACCAATCCAGAAGTTCTGCCATGAATCCACTCACCAGCTGCGGCGCAGGCGGCGTATACCGGCCCACATAAACCTGAATGTCGCGATACCGTCCCGCGTCACCTTGGTCCATCACTCCGACGGCGAGTATCTTGTGAAGCGTGAAAACATCACGATGGATGATGCGTTTCTTCTTAGCATGACGCTCAATATACCGAAGCCCTGCAAGATAATTCAGGACTTCACGTTTTGCGCGGGGAGGTTCGGCAGGCAGTTCGTGCCCCTCCTCAATGAGTCGGACCTGCTCCAGCGTCAAGGGATTGCCTTCTATCGCCGTTGAGCTATGGGTACTTCTCACGCGCGCATCGCGTTGAAGGCTAGGCATCCACGGAACCTGAACTGTCGCGGCAAGAATTCGTTCCCGCAACACAGCAATCGTTTCCAGCTCGCCGACGACTCGGGAGGAGACTGTAAATTGCGGCTGATAGATCATGCTGCAAAGGGTAAACGATTAGTCAAGTATGAGTCAAGTTATGAGTCAACCTCGGATCAATAGAATGCCGGTATCCGGGGCCAACATCGCCTAGAAAGGCTGCGCGTTGAGAGCACCAACGCATGCCATCGAATTGGAACGGCTATCTGACTCGTTCCGCAGCATGATTGCTCGCTGATGACCATGCCGAAACCTCTGTTTCCCAAAATGGTTATACGCCTATTGCGTTGACACCTGTCCGATTCTTGCTACAGTTTGAACACGA
>CAZGYZ010000507.1:0-1606 GCA_964530675.1 uncultured Nitrospira sp.
CGAGGTTGCATGGTCACTAGTATACCGGAAGAGACATCAAGGAGGCTGCGGAAAAACTATTGTGTGCACAGGAACATCAGGCAAGAGGGGCGCGAACTAAAGTTCGAAGTTCGGGATTCGAAGTTGCAAAAACCTCGAATTTCGAACCTCGAACCCTCCCGCGTCCCGCTTGTTTCGCCCCGCAGGTTGACGCTCCAATTCATGCACTGTTACGGTAAACGCATGTCGCTACCCAATTGGAGAATCGCCTATGTGTTCGGCATCCCGATTCATCTGCATGCCTCCTGGTTTGTGGTGTTCTTCTTTCTAACCTGGTCATTGGCAACGGGCTTTTTGCCGGAGACATTACCCGGTCTGTCGGCTCCACGCTATTGGGGAATGGGTGCTGTTGCAGCCCTGTTGTTGTTCCTCTCCGTTCTGCTCCATGAATTGGGACATTCCTATGTGGCGCTGCGCTACCAGATCCCTATCAAGCAGATTACCCTGTTCATCTTCGGGGGAGTGGCGCACATGGGAAAGGAACCGCCCAGTCCGCGAGCCGAGTTTTTGATCGCGATCGCAGGGCCGCTCGTGAGTTTGGTTCTTGGGGCCGCTTGTTACGGCGGGGCTATGGCCGTGGAATCGTTGTCCGCACAACCAGGACTACGAGGACTCATCGTCCTTAGTGTCTTCCTCAGCACGGTGAATGTACAGCTCGGACTATTCAACCTGATTCCTGGGTTCCCATTAGACGGCGGACGCGTCTTACGGGCGGGACTGTGGGCCCGGAACAAAGACTTCAATCGAGCGACCAGCCAGGCTGCGCTCGCAGGAATAGGATTCGGCGGTACTCTTGGATTGATCGGCGCGGGCTTGTTGGCGGGATCCTGGTTCGGCGTTTTGGGACGTTCGATCGCGACGAATGGGGGCTGGCTCATCTTTATCGGCGCATTCCTGTTATCGGCTGCCTTGGCAAGCAGGCGACAGATAGCCCCGAAGATTTCTGCGACATCGGTAACGGTACGCCAAATCATGACCAGCCACGTCGTGACCCTGCTGCCGGATATGAACGTGCAGGACGCGGTCGATCAATATTTTGTCGCGCAGGGGTCCGGTGGGTTCCCAGTCTGCGAGGAAGGGCAGATTCTCGGAGTGGTCACTGTGCGAGATGTACATGCGCTTCCCACAGCGCTCTGGCCCTGGCGCCGCGTTCACGAGATCATGCTCCCGGCGTCGCCGGCCTTCTGTATCCCTCCGGACTGGTCTGTCATGCAGGCCCTGGACCATATGGCCCAGGGCGAGTTGGATTTTCTCGTGGTGATGGAAAACGAACAGATCGTAGGGCTCATCACCCAATCGGCCATCACTCAGTTTTTGCAGTTGCGCGGATCGGAATCGTTAGGGGTAAGGGGTAAAGCGTGAGGCGCGTGGGGCGTCAGAGATAAGAGGCAGTTCTCTCTCTACCCCTTACGCCTAACCCCTCACCCTTCACCCCTCACGTCCTAGGTCAGTTGTCGGTGCGGGAAATGGAAATGTTTTGCGCGATGGAAATTCGCACGAGATGGACCACCAGCAGGAATCCGTATACGACGCAGAAGAACTTGAAGGTGGCGCGGTAAAAGTCCGA
>CAZGYZ010000508.1:0-1576 GCA_964530675.1 uncultured Nitrospira sp.
CCACCCCGGAACGCTCTACGATGCGTGACGGGGTCAATCCTTTCGGTACTCCATTCCTGAACGTTACTCCTCCCGTCTGTCACCGCGCTCCATCTCATCGCAGCAGATAGGTTCGTTGCCTCCTATAGACCTATACGAGTGACTCCATATGGGCCGAAACCTCATTCTCGATTTATCAAAATGATGGCGTAAGATCGGTTCCTCCAGTATCCTTCTCAGTGAACCCACTCGATCCGCTGGTTCGAAGTCTTGCCACTGAGATGAACGAGTTTTCATCTTGTGAGTTGTGATCGAACATCCAGTTATGTATGGGATAGGGGTGTAAGCTCCCCCCGTGTAGGCGGCGACGGACATTTGTGAGGACCGCATGATTCGAGTGTTGTTAGTCCAGGACAATCCAGGCGACGCAAAGCGTGCCATTGAGATGCTGCGGGAGAAGGAGAAGGGGGAGATCGAGGTAACCCATGTGGAACGTCTCAGCAGTGCCTTGCGTCGGCTCAATCAAGAGTCTTTCGACGCCATCGTCATGGATCAGACCTTAGTCGATACCCATGGTTTGGATACGTTGGATCTTATCCAGGCCGCGCTGGGCCGGTTGCCGATCGTGGTGCTTGGTGAAAAGGACAATGAAGCGGCGGATCAGCAGATGATTCAACATGGCGCCCAAGAGGTTGTGATGAAAGACGGGTCGACCGCAGCGCAGCTCACTCGTGCGGTCCGGCATGCCGTTGAACGGAAAAAGGCCGAGCAAAATCTGAGCTATCTCGCGCAGCAGGATCCGCTGACCACCCTGGCAAATCGCGTGCTCTTTCGAGACCGGATGATCCATGCCGTGGCCATGGCCAAGCGTAAGAAACAGGTGGTCGGCCTTGTACTGTGCGGGCTGGACCGTTTCAAAGAGACCACCTGGATGTTTGGGCAGGAAGTAGGGGATCTCCTGTTGAAAGAGGCTGCCGATCGCCTCAAGAAGTGTTTGCGAGAAGTCGATACGGCAGCGCGTCTCGGAGGGGATGAGTTTACCTGCCTGATGGAAGGGGTCAACAGCCGATCCGATATGGAAATTATCGGTGGCAGGATTCTGAAGGCTTTTGCCCAGCCTTGGGTCATCGATAAAAAAGAGACGCCCGTCACGGTGAGCCTCGGGCTCGTAGCGTACCCGTTCGATGGCCAGGAGATCGACGGCCTATTCACCAGTGCGAAGGCGGCGATGGAGAGTGCGAGAGAGGCGGGTGGGAATAGGTATTGTTTCCCTTCGCCTCAAGCAGCATAGGCCTGTTCATCGATCGCCCTGTCACGCGCAGTTCCCGCCAGCATTATTCACCAACATTTGCTGTCGAAAAGTGAAAAATAGTTGGCCCGGTGATCCAGGGGCGCTAGCATGTCCATCATGATGAAGCATCACCTCATGACCGGTCTTGTGCTCGCGTTGTCGGTGGTCTATCCGACTTTCTCGTGGGCGGACTTTGTTGCGAGAGTCGTCACTGTCCATGAGGGCGATCGATTGACCATTCGCCACGACGGCCGCAGCGAAATAATCTACCTTCAAGACGTCGATTGTCCTGAGCTCAAGCAGCCC
>CAZGYZ010000509.1:0-1563 GCA_964530675.1 uncultured Nitrospira sp.
CCAAGCATGAAGGCTACCCGATGAAGAACAGCGGAAGCCCTGTGACGGGCCAGCCAACCGCCAATGACCCAGGCCAAACCAATGCAAGTGGTGAAAAAGCCGAACTCAAGGCCGCCGCGGCCGACGATAACCATGTCCAGCAGAATCTCATGAAGACGGACAATGCGCGCATTACCACAGGTCAGGGAGCGAATCAGCTCCCGACCGTGCAGGGACCACAGATCAAGATCGCCCCTCCGGTAACCTCCGCCACAAAGATCACCGGCAATCGGAAGATCGAGTAGTCGAGCCGTTCAGCAGAATTATCAGGGGGTGCCGAGCCTATCCGGCGCCCCCTGTTTTTTTGCGGGTCGAGTCCGAGTGGAAGCCGTGAGCGTTCGCAGCCGGAATCGCCAAGGTTTCTGAGCCCATACACCAGCATAATCGACACCGATTCGAGGGTGAGCCCCTACATTACCTCTCTTCACCGATGCCCCTCGATCCTCGAACCAGAGGGACTCGCCGATCGTGAGATCCGCACAATTGAGACTGCGATCGATCTGCAGCGCGCGACAGAGCCGGCCCGGCCCATCGATCAACTTCCCATCGATTTCGATCGCCCTGATCAACACGGCTGAGGGAAATTCCTCCCGCTCCGTCACGACGTTCAGACAATGATACATCCCATAGATGAGATAGACATACGCAACCCCTGCCGGACCAAACATGACATCCGTCCGTTGCGTTCTCCCCTTCGACGCATGGCAGGCCTTATCTTCTGACCCGACATAGGCCTCGACCTCGATAATCTTCCCCGCTATCTCTCTGCCATCGATGCAACGAATAAGATATTTACCCATAAGCGACCGGGCCACCACGAGCGTGGGACGATTAAAATAGTTACGTGGCAGAATTCTGCTCTTTGTCTTCATAGGGGTTAACTATAGGCTGCTCAAAATGGGCACCCAGCAAGGCCGCAGGCGCCCCGAAACCCGGAAGCGTACCCTCTGGGGTACGTTGAGGAGTTTCGGAAGCCGAGAACAAAGCTGGTGACCATTTTCAGCAGCCGTTAGAAGTACCAGGCAATGCCGCCCAATACCATCCGCGGGGTTCCCGGCACAAAATGAATGTCGTTGACCGGCGCAGCCTCATTCCTGCGTTGCGATCCAAATGAAAATATGGCCTGCTCCCACTCGGTGTTGAACAAATTCTGAATAAACAAGAACGCCTCCAGACGTCCCTGGGACAGTTTGACCGGCAGTTGATAGCGCTCCGAAAGATCGAAGGTAATCCAGGCGGGAGACTTGACGCTTCGGTTCTCTATGAGCGGGCGCGCGCCGAGATAGGTGGCTTGCAATTGAGAGGTCAGGCCTTCAGGCCAACGCAGCAACAAGGCGCCATACCCCATCAATTCAGGCGCCAAGGGAATCGCATCACCGTTGCGAAATTCTGCTTTCGTCCATGTCACACTGCCGTTCACATGCAGCGGACCCCAGACCTGTCCGCGCGCGGCCACCTCCACACCCTCACGTCTGCTCGGTCCTCGGATTTCCGTCGTCCCTTCGTCCCCCACAAACAGGAGTT
>CAZGYZ010000510.1:0-1559 GCA_964530675.1 uncultured Nitrospira sp.
AAGGGTTGGCAACACATCTTCTATTGGGAGTCTAGGCATGATAGGGTCGGTGTTCACGAGACAGACTGTAGCAGACCAACGCACTCACGAAAAGGATAGAAGCGCATGGCCAGTTATCACTGGACCAAGACCAAACCTGGCAGCGCCGGCTGGTACTGGTTCCGTGGTCTAGCACATGAAGCCGACCCCTTTATTGTACAAGTCGATGAAGTCGGCCAGTTTCAATGGCCGGACGGCGGGTTTCAGGAAGTGACGCTCGCGAAAGGGGAGTGGGCCGGACCAATCGAACAGCCGGAAGATGGCGGCGAGTGAGGCGAGGTAACAGGGAGATTCTTTCACAGCCGCTATCTCTTCTCAGTAGAATTCCAGTAGTATGACAACAACTTGGTCACAGCCCGGCTATCAATCTACCAACAGTACAGTTGAAAAAATTCGAGGCAGCCTATGAAACATGACAGCACACATCCACCGGCCGAAATGCCTGCAAAGGGTTTTTCACCCGGCTTCGCGGCACTGGGCCTGGAAGCGGCCCTTCTGACTACGCTCGATACGTTGGGCTATGAAGAGCCCACGCCGATCCAGCGGGAGGCGATTCCTCCGTTATTGGCGGGACGCGATCTCTTGGGTCAAGCGGCAACAGGAACCGGCAAGACGGCAGCCTTCACGCTGCCGTTGCTCCAACGCATCGCTCATTCGGCGCGGCGTTGCCCCTCCGCGCTTGTCCTGGTGCCGACCAGAGAGCTGGCCATACAGGTCGGCGAAGCCGTCACGCGTTATGGCAAAGAATTAAAAATCTCCGTGCTCCCGGTCTATGGAGGCCAGGCGATGGGGTTGCAGCTCCAGGCGCTCAGGCGTGGTGTCGATGTCATCGTGGCGACCCCTGGGCGGGCGCTGGATCACATCCGCCGAAAAACCTTGCAGCTCAAGACGATTCAGACGGTCGTGCTGGACGAGGCCGATGAGATGCTGGACATGGGATTTGCCGAGGATCTGGACGCCATTCTTGAGCAGACGCCCAAAGAGCGGCAGACGGCGTTGTTCTCCGCCACCATGCCCTCCCGGATCGCGGCTATTGCCAAGCGTCATCTCAAGGAGCCGGTCGAGATCAAGATTGCCAAGGAGCCGCTCAAGGCCGGCGCTGCGCCGCGTGTCCATCAAACAGCCTACATCGTGGTCCGGCAGCATAAAGAAGCGGCATTGGCTCGTATTCTGGATGTGGAAGCTCCGAAGTCGGCCCTCGTATTTTGCCGCACGCGTATCGAAGTCGATGAGATCACTGCAATGCTGACGAGCCGTGGGCATCGGGCTGAAGCAATCCATGGCGGGATGAATCAGCCTCAGCGCGATCGCGTGATGAATTCGTTTCGAGCCGGGCAGACTGAACTCCTTGTGGCCACCGATGTGGCGGCGCGGGGTTTGGATATTCCATCCGTGTCACATGTTGTGAACTACGATCTGCCCACGTCGCCGGAAGGCTATGTCCATCGGATTGGGCGGACCGGAAGGGCCGGGCGTGAAGGGTCGGCGATCACCGTCATTGATCCGCGCGAGCAGCGGTT
>CAZGYZ010000511.1:0-1552 GCA_964530675.1 uncultured Nitrospira sp.
CCATCCCTTGAGAGTGATGGGGTAAGGATTTGACTGCGGTCAGACAGGCTGCTCAAAAAGGCAGCCAGGTCTCCGTTGAGGATTTTGTCGAACTGAGAACGAAAATCGGGGAAAGGCGCGTCTTGGCGCGCTGGGGCTGGGCGGGTGGCAAAGTTGGCCTTTTTCAGCAGCCTGAGGGGGTGAGTATGAGTGCTATTCGAGAGATCAAGGGGCGGCAGATTTTGGATTCGCGGGGGAATCCGACGATTGAGGCGGAGGTCACGCTGGAGAGTGGGGCGCATGGGCGGGCGGCGGTGCCGTCCGGGGCTTCGACCGGCGAGAAGGAAGCGATCGAGCTACGCGATGGAGATAAGAAACGGTGGATGGGGAAAGGCGTTTCGAAGGCCGTGGCCAATATCAGCAAGCTGATTGAGCCGGAGCTGTTGGGGCGGGAAGCATTCGACCAAGTCGGCATCGATCAGACGATGATCGATCTGGATGGCACGAAAACGAAGGGTAAGCTCGGCGCCAACGCTATTCTTGGTGTGTCGCTGGCCGTGGCGAAGGCGGCGGCGGCGGAAACAGGCCAGCCACTCTACCGGTACCTTGGCGGGACGAATGCACGGGTGCTGCCGGTGCCGCTCATGAACATCATCAATGGCGGAGCCCATGCCGACAACCGGTTGGATCTGCAAGAATTCATGATCATGCCGGTGGGGGCGACAAGTTTCAGCGAGGCATTCCGGATGGCGACGGAGGTGTTTCACACGCTTAAGTCGTTGTTGAAGAAAAAAGGCTTGAACACGGCGGTCGGTGACGAAGGCGGGTTTGCGCCGGACCTCCAATCGAACGAAGAGGCGCTCAGCCTGATCATGCAGGCCATTGAAGCGGCAGGTTTCAAGCCAGGGCGCGATATCGCCCTTGCGCTGGACTGCGCTGCCAGCGAACTCTATGAAAAGGGCCGCTACTTTCTTGAAGCAGAAAAGAATCCTGAACGTTCTTCCGAGGAGATGATTCGTTATTACGGGAAGCTCGTGGACCGATACCCGATTCTCTCCATTGAAGATGGGTTGAGCGAGTTGGACTGGAAGGGCTGGAAGATGATGACGGAGCAGTTGGGCAAGCGGGTCCAATTGGTCGGGGACGATATCTTCGTGACCAACGTGGAGATTTTCTCCAAGGGGATCAAAGAAGGCATCGCGAACTCCATTTTGATCAAGCTCAACCAGATCGGCACGTTGACGGAAACACTGGAAGCGATTGAGTTGGCGAAACGGTCCGGCTACACGGCGATCATCTCGCATCGATCCGGGGAAACGGAAGATACCACGATTGCGGATGTGGCGGTTGCGACGAACAGCGGGCTCATCAAGACCGGGTCGCTGTCCAGAACGGATCGCGTGGCCAAGTACAATCAGTTGCTTCGGATTGAAGAAGAGCTGGGTTCGAGCGCAGTCTATCGGGGCCGCGACGCAGTGCCGGGCCGATACTGATCGCAGGGACGGGCGACGATGATCATTAAGCGAAATCGGGGAAGGCAGTGGCTCGATTGGCAGCGTCGCGCGATCACGGG
>CAZGYZ010000512.1:0-1548 GCA_964530675.1 uncultured Nitrospira sp.
TGCAGGCGGGCGGCGGTGCTGTCCCTGTCTGAAATGCGGCGGAGCCAGTCCCCTGGGCTCGTCCTATCCTCAGACCAGACCCCCTCCGGCCTTCTACTCTAATCTCTTGAAGCTATGCAAATCATGCGCTATATTGTACGCATGATTTATCACAATGAGGTGCACGATGGCCGTGGCATATGAGAAAGATGAAATACTCAGCGCTTCACGAGTAGCGCGTTCCTTCGGACAGGTACTGGCTGATCTAAGCGGTAAACGTCGCCGCCGTGTAGCAGTCGTCAAGAACAACCACCTGGAGGCGATTCTCCTCCCCATTGAGGACTACGAAGCAATGGCGGAGGCCCTCGCCATTCTGGAACATCTTGAGATCTATCGTCTCGTGCAGGAACGGAAGGGCAAGAAACATCGCAACGCCATCAGCCTCGACGCCTTCCTGAAGGAACAACGCCTTGCCATATAGAGTCACCCTCACGGCGGAAGCTGCTGACGACTTTCGACACCTCGATGGCTCCCTGAAAAAACCGGTCGCCAAGCAACTTAAGAAGCTCGAAACGTCTCCCCTTCTCGGCGAGCACTTGGGAAATTGGGCGGGTCTCGACCTCACGGGCTATTACAAGCTCTATGCGGCGAAGAAGGGGGTCAGAATCGTCTACCGCATTATTGACCAGGAAGTGATTGTGGAAGTAGTGGCGATCGGAAAACGCGAGGATCTTGCCGTCTACCAAACCTCGCTCAAGCGAATCAGATCAACATCCTGACCCACCCCCTCTGCCAGGCCGCTGATTCTCGTCCCACTTGTCTCTCTTTTCTCGCAGTAGCCCCTAAATGGTTGACAGAGATGCATCCGTCGATTATCTAACCTAATAGCGACGACATAAGGAGATACATGATGGGAGCCATCGCGGTATCCAAAAAAGAAGAGCAGCAGATCGAACGGCTACGGAAGGAACTGCGTATCCCGACAAAGGCCGGGGTGCTGCGAGCCGCGCTGAAGACCCTCGAACTGCAGACTGCAGAGGAGCGGTTACGGCATGAGGTCCATGAATCCGTGCATCGTTGCGCGGACGCCGACAAACGAGAACATCGAGAGCTTTCTCTGGCAGCCGTGGGCCGCCGGGTCTCGGAAGCGTAGCAAGATGCTGGAAAAGTCCACCAGCATCGTTCTCGCATCGTTCAGAGGCTCAACGTACCGAAGCGTACGCCTCGCCTCTTCTCTCACTGCGACCTTGCTGGACAGCCTTTTTGAGCATCCTGAGTTATTGTGGCATCAGAGGCATTCAGTGAGGTTTCAGCGTTGCTTTATGTATAAGCCGAGTTTTTCAGCAGCCTGCTAGATGCAGATCAAACGCGGGCATCTGTACGTGGTGGACTTCAACCCACGGATGCGAACCAAACCCGGGAAGCTTCGTCCGGCCCTGGTAGTGCAGTCCAATCTGGTGAATGAGGCCGGCTATCCTTCCACGATCGTCATCCCGACAACCAGCAAACTCCTCGCCCGCATTATTCTCCTTCGCCGAATACCCCGTAGCTTGCTACGGGGATGAAGGC
>CAZGYZ010000513.1:0-1542 GCA_964530675.1 uncultured Nitrospira sp.
GGTTCGAGAATTAACCTATCACGCGCTGCTTGCCGTTCTCGAAACTTCAGACTAGAGCTTCCCTGCCAGCCAATACACAATAATGCCGGCCACTTCCGTGACTGCTTCCGAGGTGTATTGTAATGCGGTATCGCTCGGCAAGAAATCAAGCGGGTCGATGTTGTCCCAGCTCTCTCGCGGTAGGTTCTGTGCGACATAGTCGCAGGGGGCCGGCGTGACACGGAAGCCTTGCTTGGTGAACACAGGGACGGCGCGTGGCAGATGGCTGGCGGAACTGACGAGGAGAATTGATGCGGGCCCGATCAGCCGCTTGGTCCCTGTCGCGTTCTCATAGGTGTTTCTCGCTTCTGTATCTATTTTAGTGGCGGACTCGGGAACGCCGAGGCGAACCGCCCATCGTTTCATTTCGTCCGCTACCTGAGGGCCCCTGCCGAAACCCCTGGCGTTTCCCCCTGTCAGCACCAACGTAGGGGCATAGCCCTGCTGGTAGAGGTCCACGCCGCAGGTGGTTCGATTTTTGGAATAGGAGTTCGGCTCGACGGTCGGTCGAAGCGAGCCCTTCTCATCGATGCCTCCGCCCAGGACCACGATTGCATCAAAACGATCGGAGGGCGTGAGCTGGGGCGGGCGGTACCACGACTCGAGTGAGCCGATCAACGGGTAGGCGATCAATGGACTGGAGCTTGTCACGAGGAGGAGGAGGGAGGAGACGACGAGCTGGCGCACCCATCGTAGGCGTATTGGCGAGAAAGGGAAGAGGGCCAAGATCGTCGCCGCGACGAGGAGTAATACCACCCATGTCAGAGGATAGAGGCCGTACTTGACGAACTTATACAGACCGAAGAAGAATGGAGTCAATTCCATCGGCAGACCTCAATCGAACAGAGGGTATAGCCGACAGCATACACGGAGTGAGTTGAATGACCAAGCAGAGAGAGGGGACGCGATGGCACAAGGGCGCCGCTATTGGCTGATGAAATCGGAACCGAGGGTCTTTTCGATCGAGGATCTTGCACGATCTCCCAAACAGACGACCTGTTGGGATGGGGTGCGGAACTACCAGGCACGCAACTTCATGCGTGAAATGGCCGTCGGAGACCACGTGTTTTTTTACCACAGTAATGCCGAGCCGCCGGCTGTGGTGGGGATTGCAGAAGTTGCGCGGACGGCCTATCCGGACCAGACGCAGTTCGACAAGACCAGCCATCACTACGACGCAGCCAGTGTTCCCTCTGCTCCACGGTGGGACATGGTGGACATCCGGTATCGTCAGACCTTTAAGACCAGTCTGTCGCTCGATCGACTGAGGCAGGAACCGAAGCTGAAGGGCATGGTCTTGTTGCGAAAAGGCTCTCGCCTCTCCATCCAGCCGGTGACAGAGGCGGAATGGGCTGTGGTGCTCAAGTTAGCCGGGATCAGGAGCAGCTAGCGGAATAAAGCAGGCCAAGGCTGAGGTCGAGGTTAAGCGAAGATTTGATGTTCTTCTCTGAGTCTCAACCTTAGCCTGAACCTCGACCTTCTCGCGCTGGCGGACTTTTTCAG
>CAZGYZ010000514.1:0-1535 GCA_964530675.1 uncultured Nitrospira sp.
TGATTGCAACCGGGCGCTGCAGACGCTCCGCAGCAGCGCGAATCGAGGCGATTGCTGCACGGTGCGAGTCGTGCGTGCCATGAGAGAAGTTTAGACGAGCCACGTCCATCCCGCTGTGAATCAGCCGTTCGAGTATGGACGGTTCGGCGCTGGCCGGACCAATCGTACACACAATTTTAGCTTTTCGCATGAAGGTGGGATCACCGGTGAACAGGCTGTGGACCTGTACATTATATCTGGAACACCCGATCTCGTATGCTTGATGACCTTGTATCTGCGCATTCTAGCAAACGGGTCCCGGCGCCGCAAAGCATCTCTGTCATCCGGCTGACCCTCGCACATTGACCAGCATCAAAACCACATGCTAGGGTCTTCCCCCGAGGTTATACCGAGGAGCCTGGCAAAGGATCTCGATTGCAATGAGTCGGTGGTGGATCATCGGCGTCCTGGTCCTCTGGGGTCTCCTTGCCGCGCTTCCCCATGGGATGCAGACGGATAGCTCGCCCGCCATCTGGTTCGTCGACCGGGCAGAGGCATTGGAATCAGCCTCTCCTGTGACGACTTCAGATCGACCTCCGACTGCCCCACTCATACAGCATAAGCAAGCCGCGCCTCAGAAGGCATATGCCCTATTGGCGCAACTCCAAGCCCGGTATGGCAAACCCTTGCCAGGCTATGTCGGAGGGCGCGAGTTCCAGAATCGCGAGCGCCGCCTTCCCCCAGGCCACTATCGCGAGTACGATGTGAACCCCAAAATACGCGGCCATTCGCGGGATGCGGAACGGATCGTGATCGAGCAAGATACCGGCAACCATTACCGAACGTTCATGCCCTTGAATGAGACACCATGACTCCAAAACACACCGTGACATTGACCTCGTATCTCCAATCGACGAAGGCCCCCTGGACCTCATTGCTGATGGTCACAACCGGGCAGAGCGCCGAATCGCTGGTGCGCCCACCCACCGGGATGGTACTAAAGATTATCAAGGGCTGTCACTGTAAGACGCCGGCAAATCTGTTTGCGGAATTCGCACGGGCATTGGGGTTCCCCGACTACTATGGCCACAACTGGGACGCGTTGGAGGAATGTCTGGCCGATCTGGAATGGCTGCCGGCCAAGGGCTATATTCTGCTCATCACCGATGCGGCACATGTGTTGCCCGATGACGAAGAAGAGTATGAAACCTTCCTAGAGATCTTGCGTGATGCGGGAGAGGCCTGGGGCAGCGGGCAGGCGGGAATGGGCGTGCGACGAGCCACGCCCTTTCACGTGCTGTTCGCTGTATCGGAGGGGGAGAAAGCCAAACGGGCCCACTGGGGAATGAAAGAAATTAATGTGGAACCGGCTCGGAAGGCGAATCGGCGGCAGAAATCTCTCAAACGTAAACCTTCACGCCCCTAGCCCGCATTATTCACGAGAGTTCGTGACGAAACCGCTGAGACGCCAAGCGAGACGGGCGCGCGGAGGCCAGGGGACTGGCTCCGCCGTCTTCGGCGGTGCCTGTCCCGCTGCTCGGACGGGGACAGGCGCC
>CAZGYZ010000515.1:0-1532 GCA_964530675.1 uncultured Nitrospira sp.
CCTCTCGCTATCGCAGAATCCCGCTCACGATGAGTTCGACGGCCTGTTCAGGGCTCAACCCCCGCGCCATCAAGGTTTCGAGTTCTTTCTTGTTCACACTGCCGATCGCCGCTTCGTGCGTGACCTTCGCCTCCGGATGAAAGACCCTCACGATGGGAATCGCGCTGGCCTTGGCCTGCCCCTGCACGATCTCCATGCAATCGACATGACCGCGCGCGCCTTTGGCATAGGCTTCGGTGATGCCGATGATTTCGGCCTGGGCCTGGCCCTCCAGCACGACACGCGTCTTGATGAGACCGCGTGACCGCTCCCCCCGGAGCATCACCGCTTCTTTGAGCGTGATGTGGTCGGTCTTATGCGCGAAGATCTTCGCGCTGAGTTCGGCGATGCCCTCTTCTTCCACTTCCACGAGGTAGTCGATGTCGAGCCTGCCCACTGAGCCGGAGAGTAACGAGAAGTCTGAAAAATAGCGGGCGCCCTTGCCGATCTTGATCGTCGCGTGGGGCAGAACCTGCATGCCTCCATGGGGGCCGTGGTAGTGGCCTTCGGTGTAGGTCAGCGACGCGCCTGGTCCGATCTCCATGATGGCCTGCATCCGATGTTCTGCTGCTTGCGCGAAGGGGAAGAGACAGTGGGACAGCACCCGCGCCTGCGCCCCTTCCAATATGTGCACGTCGATCTTGATCTGCTGCTTTCCGGTGGGGTGAGCCAGGCCGAAACACATATGGATCGGCTGGGCGATCTGTGCACCTGCTTCAACAATCAGTTTTCCAATGATGGCATCCGGCGTTTCCTCCAAGTCTACGCGGAGGCCGGGAACGGTTCGATGACTGAGGATGCGGTGCCCGTGCGCGACGACATGCGCGATGCGCGTATCGTCAAGGATAGCCGGTTCAGCTCCGACCATCGGCAAGGTCCGTCTCAGCTCATCAAGGTCGGACATAGTCACACACCTCTCCATCACAACGAACGCAGGTCCGCTCTCGGAAATGATCGACGGCTTCCCGTGGACTGCCGGAGAAAATGATGCGCCCGGCGCAAAGTTGTGAAGCCCGATCGGCGATGAGGGCAACTTCTTCCTGGTGTGTGATCAAGAGGACTGATCCCCCGGCTGCTTTCAGGGCGCGAATGATGTCGATAATGTGATTGATCGAAAGCATGTCGATCCCCGCCGCCGGCTCATCGAGGATGGCGAGTTTTGGTTTCATGGACAAGACTGAGGCCAATTCGATGCGATGGCGTTCCCCTCCGCTCAAGGCCTTATCCAGCCGACGGTTCAGATAGCGTTCCGGAGCGAGACCGACTTGTCTCAGCGCCGTGTCTGGATCACAGTCCGGTTTGCCCAGGGTCAGGTACTCGCGCACCGTGACGCCTTCGAATCGGGCCGGTTCCTGCCACGCGAGGGTCAGGCCCAATCTGGCCCGTTCATGTATCTTGAGGGGAAGAAGGTCTGTGCCATCGAATTGTACATGCCCGGCACTCGGCGCATAGCCCTCGCAGCCCATGAGGACATAGGCCAGCGTGGTTTTGCC
>CAZGYZ010000516.1:0-1528 GCA_964530675.1 uncultured Nitrospira sp.
TGGCGTTGGATGTTGGAAGCGAGCCTCGTATTTTCTTCGACCGTGAGGGCATAGGCGGACAGATGTGTCGGCTCCAGCGTCAGACAGTGGGCCAAGGTCCGTTTCCAGTCCACTAGACTCTGGCCGGGCAGCCCATACATTAAATCAAGGTTGATGTTGGTGAATCCGACGGCTCTGGCCTGAGCCACTGCCGTGACGGTTTCACTCACGGCGCCGGGCCGTCCGATTCTAGCCAGGTCGCCATCCTCCATCGATTCTGCGCCGAAACTCATGCGGGTGACGCCGGCTTGATACAGTTGTACGAGATCCTGCTCAGAGATCGTGGAGGGGTGCGCCTCAACGGTAATTTCACAGTCTGAAGTGAGGGTGAAATGTTTGCGAACCTCGGACAGGATTGCGGTGAGCTGAGTTGCGGCGAGCGCCGTCGGTGTGCCGCCACCGAAATAGACAGATTGGATGGGGCGGCCTGCTGCTTGTGGCTGCCCCGACAATCCAATCTCATGCATGAGGGATCGGACAAAGGTTTCTGCGTGGTTTTCACGATAAATCTCAAGATAGAAGGCACAGAAGTCGCATCGTTGCCTGCAGAAGGGGATGTGGAGGTACAGACCGAAGGGAGAGGAGGTCATCACGATAGGCTGAACCCTTGTGGTTTGGAAAAATCCCTGGCGAGGACGATTTCAATTTCATCTGCCGGAGACTTCCCACGATTGCGTACGTGTGTCTGCCAGGACTTGTGTTGACGCAACGATTCGAACAGTACCTTGAGCAGATCCGGCTTGATCCGCGCTTCCCACTCTCGCACCCAGGCCTGGGTATCTTCCTCACCCTCATAGTCGTCGGGAAACGAAGCCTCCAGGCTGAATCGAAGGGTGAAAGTTTTTTCTTCCTGGTACATACAACTCCTTGAAGCCTGCCCGATTGCGAAGTGATCGGCCCGCTCTTATAATGTCTCCCTGAACAAGGAGAACGATCCATGCCTATCTTCGAATATGTCTGCGGCGAATGCAATCATCGATTCGAGCTCTTGGTGTATGGCTCAACAGAAGCTGCCTGTCCAAAGTGCAAGACCACGAAGTTGGAGAAACAAATCTCTTCGTTCGGAGTCGGCGGCACAGATGGATGGGTGTTGCCAGGTAATGGTGCAGGCGCCTGCGGAAGTTGCGGTGACCCGCGCGGCCCCGGTTCCTGTTCCACGAATTGATGATGGAGTCCGGCGACCAGGCGCTGCAGCGTGCCATTGCCGCCATCTCTCAGTCCGACCCGCTCACAAAATTGCTTGAACAGGTCAAGCTTGGCCGGATGAAGCCTACTGATGCCGGGCTGCGTGCCGTGACCGATTCCTGGTTAGATACCTATAGAAAAACTATTGAGTCCGGTGGATTCACCAGGCAGGCCTTGCGTCGCATCGATCCATGGCCTCGTCTGGCAGTGCTGATCGAATGTGGACTGTTGACTGGTGAGCAGCAGGCGGTCACTGCTCTCCGCCAGAGCTTTGAACGGGCCGTCGCCGCCGCAACGGAGTGAT